>JBEGNB010000307.1:0-20740 GCA_041182785.1 Bacteroidota bacterium | reverse complement strand
GTGCAGATGCGGACCTGATGTGTTCTCCCCGCTGTTGCCAATAATTGCGATTGCTTCACCCGCTTTTACGGCCTCGCCTGTCTGTCTTAGCAGAACAGAATTGTGTTTGTACATCGTGACTACATTATTTGGATGCTGGATAGCTACACTGTATCCAGACTCCATCGTATATCCGGCATAAATGATGACTCCGTCTGCAGCCGATTTGATAGCCGTATTCTTAGGGGCTGCTATATCTGTGCCGAAATGAGATTTGCCGAGATCGAACCCGGCGGTCATATCGCCGCTGACGGGAGGTATAAAGAACTGGTGTTCGAGCGGGATGTCGCGCGTACCTGCGAGTATTTCACGGGCAGCACCTGTACTTCCCGGATCACTGGTGAATGTGCCCTTCTCCACTTCAATACGCATCTTTTCATCCTCGGGAATACGATCAACGTCTGAGGGAAGTGTGTCTGCCGGATTATCAGGTTGGCCAATTTTCTCGGAATCTTCTTTGGTCAGACCGGAGATATCTCCCGTCAGTAATTTTCGGAAGCTCTCTGTGTACGTACGAGTGGCCTCCACCTCTGCTTCCAGATCACGCACCTTCGATGTCAACAGTGCTATCTCCGAGTCGCGCTGAAAATCACCATATCCGGGAATGTAACGCTTGACGGGCGTCCAGACAATCAGCATGACTACCAGAATAGCCGTACCAACAATCAGGGAACTCACTGCTATATAAACCGACAATGGAGTGAGTTTCATGGATGTGACCTCCTCGAATGTGTCATCATTGATGACTACAAGACGGTATTTGTCCTGTAGTTTTTCCATGAGCTTTCTGTCGCTGTCACCATGACGACGGAAGAAATCGAGGAATTGCCGGATGAAAACAATAAATTTCTGCATTTTTTCAAAAAATTGGCTCGGAGTTGATTGTAGCCCGGAGTATATCTGTGAACAGTATTCCACCGCAAATATCGGTAAATAACCTTCAAAAACCTGATCCCGGTTGTTAAATAGATACAAGTCAGGCAACCATCTGACCGGTGGAGGCGCCATTTTGGCCACTGAAATGATAAAATCGCTCTTCTGCGAAGGTCTGTTTTCAGCAGACTATCAATACTTTTGCTAAAAATTCAGCTCTCGTATTCTGGCATGAAAAATATCTGGAGATTATCTCTCGTCGCTGGCATGTTCATTTTGCCCCTCCTCGGTTGCGTCACAACGAAGCGCAAGGGCGAGGAAACCAGTAATTTCAAACGAAGCTATCACAGTTTTACCAACAAATATAACTATTGGTTCAACGCCGACGAACTGTATCGACTTTCCATCATCAAGCTGGAATCGGAATACAAAGACAATTACAACCAGATTCTTGAAATATACCCCTATGCAGCTGCTGACTACAAGTCTGTAAAAGCAGACATGGACAATGTAATCATCAAAGCGGCTAAAGGTATTGTAAAACACCGGCCAGGTCGCTGGGTTGATGACAATTATCTGCTCATCGGACAGGCCCAATTTCTCAAACGCGATTTCGAAACTGCCGAGGAGACCTTCAGCTACATACAAGAAGAACAGGACCCCAAAAACAAACGCACCGTCAAGAAAAGCAGTGCGCAAAAGAAAAAGGAAAGTCTGAAAAAGGCTGCTCAGAAGAAAAAGGAGGCCAAGAAAAAAGCGGCAGCCAAGAAAAAAGCGGCGAAAAAGAAGGCGGCGGCAAAAAAGAAAGCAGCAGCCAAAAAGAAAAAAGAAGCAGCCAAGAGGAAGAAACAGGGTATAAAGAGCAAGCCAGCCCCGGCAGGATCTGACTCCAAAAGTACACAACCGACACTACCAGGACCTCAAAAGTCGGCAAAAAAGGATACTGAATCCTCTAAAGCAACCTCGGTAAATCCATATGACGAACCCTGGGGACGGAAAAATGCATACCCCAATGCAATGATCTGGTATGGTCGTACCATGACCGAACGCGAGAATTACGACGAAGCAGAATTTCTGTTCAGAAATCTCTGGGAAGACGGGTATCTACCCAAAAGCCTGTACGACGATCTGTCCACCGCAGAAGCGCACCTGTACATAAAGCAAAAAAGATACGACAAGGCTATCGAGCCACTCAAAAATGCGATACAGTTCACCGAAAACAAACGCAGACGGGCACGACTTGCATTCATCCTGGCTCAATTATACGACCGGTCAGGTCAGTACGATCAGTCATATGATACCTACAACGAAGTACTTGCCAACCTGCCCGAGTATGAAATGGACTTCAACGCCCGCCTGCAGCAAACTTTTGCAGGGTGGGCACATGGCAAAATAAGTGGTGAAGACGCTGTCAAAACCCTTGATCGTATGCTCAGGGACGACAAAAACCTCGAATACCGCGATCAGATATACTATACGCTTGCCATGATTTCGCTGAAAGATGGCAACAAGCAGGACGGTATAGCCAATCTGCGGAAGTCTCTCTCGTTTGCTGAAGGGAATAATGCCCAACGGGCCGAAACCTATCTGCTACTGGCAGACTTGTATTTTGAAGGAGAAGATTTCGTATCTGCGAAACTTTACTACGACAGCACACTCACGGTTTTACCTACAACCGATGAACGTTTCAAACGCGCACAGGACTACGCTTCAAACCTCAAGGATATTGCACGCCTGATACAAACAATAACTGCCAACGACAGTATCGTACGGGTATTTAAAATGGGGCCCGAAGAGCGCAAGGAGCTGGCAAAAGTACTCAGGAAACAAAAAGAGGCCGAAGCCGAGGCCAAGGCTGCAAAGGCAAAACCTGTTTCAGCTGCCGATGCAGCAAAAGCAGCAGCCCCCGCACAGCAGGCAGGCCAGAAACCTTCCTCATTTTATTTCTATAACGATGCATTTGTAAAAAAAGGAAAAAAAGACTTTACCCGCATCTGGGGAGAACGAAAACTGGAAGATAACTGGCGAAGGAGTAACAAGATTTCAGCCGGCACGGATGCCGCAGCCGCAACCGATTCAACCAGTACCGATGCAGCCGGAGAAGCAGATATTAAAGACCTGTTTGCCAATATACCCAAAACAGAAGAGGAACTCTCGGTTGTACACATGGCTACATACGAAGCAATGTATCAGCTAGGCACGCTCTTCCGCGATAAACTTCAGAACAACATCCGGTGTGTAGGTACGCTGGAGGAAATGCAGGTGCGATATCCGGATACAGCGCGGTATGAAAAGGAAACATGGTACTACTGCTTCCTGGCACATAATGACCTCACAAACACCGAACGTGCCACCTATTACCTCGAAAAACTGAAGGGAAAATACCCGAACAGCGCGTTCGCACGCGTACTCACCGACCCCAACTTCCAGAATGCGGCCAAGGAACGGGAACGGGAACTGAACAAGTACTACGAGGAAACATTCCGAATGTTCCAGTCAGGGTCATACAAAGAGGCCTACACCCGCTGTCAGGACGCCCCCAAAAGATTCGGCTCTCAGAACCCGCTTATGCCAAAATTCTTCCTGCTGAGCGCTCTGTGTGTGGGCAATCTCAGCGGCAGTGAAGCCTACTGCTCATCACTCGGCGAGGTAATCAGCCGGTACCCCGACAGTCCGGAAGCCACCCGCGCCAAGGAAATCGCCCGATTACTGAGCTGTAAAGGATTTGAAACGGATGACAAGAAGAAAAGTGACGGCCCTATTGACGATGCCTTTACCGTTGAACACGATAAACTGCACTACTTTATCATCGCACTCCGGGGCGATAACGTAAGGCTCGACGATATAAAAGCTGCTATCACTGACTATAACCGGGAGAACCACAAACTCGAACAACTCAGGATTTCCAATATTTTCCTGGGAACAGATACCAACCTGCCTATCGTTGTGATAAGAAAATTTGACAACAAGGATCAGGCAATGAAATACTACGATGAGGTGAAAAACCGAAAGGACTTCCTCGGCGAATCCGGCAAGAAAACCTACGACAAGGAGTACTTCGCGGTGACTCAGGAGAACTACAGACGTATCCTGAAAAACAAGACTCTCGATGGCTACCGCGACTTCTATGAGGAAAACTACCTCAGGTAATACTGATCTTAACGCTCATCTTCAATGCAGGATTTCATGAAAAAATTTCTCTTTTTCGCAGTTATTTTCGCTGGCATGGCGGTTACTGCTCCGGCCTGTGCACCCAAAACCGGCTGTCCGGCCAATGAAAGCCTGAAAGCCGACATGTCTAAAACCAAAAAGAAAAAGGGCAGCAACTCCGACCTTTTCCCCAAAAATATGAAAAAGAAGATGGGACACAGCAGATAACCCGTCTCCCGGGAATACAAAACGTTCAACCAAACATATTCACCACCATGAAATGGATTAAATGTACGCTTTTGCCGGCGCTAGTGGTCTTCGCAGCCTGCTCCGGTCAAAAGCTCTCCCCCGTTGTACCTGTACCATCAACCGGGCAGGTTGTACTCGATACGTTCGCAGATCTGCAGATTCTGTACTACGAGTTGCCGGGCTGGGACAAACTTTCGCTGAAACAAAAAACATTCATTTACCATCTCAGCGAGGCCACACTGGCTGGAAGGGATATCATTTACGATCAGCACTGCAAATACAATATTGCAGTCCGGAAAACACTTGAAGCTGTTCACAACTCCTGGAAGGGCGACCGGTCCACCCGCGAATGGAAAGCATTCGAGGTGTATTCCAAACGGGTTTGGTTCAGCAATGGTATTCATCACCATTATAACGAAGGAAAGATAGTGCCCGGGTTTTCCCAGCTTTATTTTGCCGATCTGGTGCGCGGAAGCAGTGCAACTATGCTGCCCATGCCCGCAGAAGAGTTGATCAAAATCCTCACTCCGGTTATTTTTGACCCGAATGTTCTGGCCAAGCGCAGTAACAAGGAGGCTGGCGTTGATGTCGTAACAAGTTCGGCAGTGAATTTTTATGAAGGTGTAACCTCCGATGAAGTGGATGCCTACTACAAATCCATGATTGATCAGGCGGGTCCCAATTCGCCAATGTTCGGACTCAACTCCAAACTGGTTAAAGAAAACGGAAAACTGAAGGAAATCGTCTGGAAATCGGGCGGTATGTACGGCCCGGCCATTGAAAAGATTGCTCAAAATCTGGAGAAGGCTATCCCTTTTGCCGAAAATGAGCAACAAAAAAAGGCCCTCAGACTGTTGGTGGATTTCTACCGATCAGGAGATCTGAAAACTTTCGACGAATTTAATCAGGCTTGGGTAAAGGATACTGAGAGTTCTATTGACATCATCAACGGCTTTATCGAGGTATATCACGATCCAAAGGGATACAAGGCCGATTTCGAAGCTATGGTACAGTACAACGATCCGGATGCTACCGAAAAAATGGCTGTCATCAGCAAGAATGCCCAGTACTTTGAAGACAACTCCACCATTCCTGCCGCGTACAAGAAGAAAAACGTCCAGGGTGTTTCCTACAGGGTTGTAAACGTTGCCATGGAAGGCGGCGACTGTGCTCCCACAACTCCGATTGGAGTGAATCTGCCCAATTCCAACTGGATCCGCGAACAGTACGGATCCAAATCGGTCAGTCTTAATAATATCGAAAATGCTTACGGAAAAGCGGGTGGAGCACTGGCTGTCCAGGAGTTCGCCAACGACCCCACCGAGGTAGATTATGCCCGGAAGTATGGAGAAGCTTGTGGAAAGATGCACACGGCGCTGCACGAGGTGATCGGTCACGCCAGTGGTCAGCTCAGGAAAGACATGCCCGAGCCCAATATCACGCTGAAACAGTACTCCAGCACCATGGAAGAAGCGCGTGCGGATCTGGTGGCACTGTATTTCATGCCCGACCCAAAACTCATAGAATGGGGACTCATGCCCGACGCAGAGGCATACAAGGCTGAATACGACCAGTATATCAGAAACGGGCTCCTTCAGCAGCTGCGCAGGCTCCCACCCGGCCACGACATTGAAGAAGACCACATGCGAAACAGGCAGCTGATTGCGGCCTGGGCTTTTGAAAAAGGTCAGAAGGACAAAGTGATTGTCAAAAATGTTCGAAACGGTAAAACATACTACGATATCCGCGATTATGTGAAACTTCGCCAGCTTTTCGGGCAGTTACTTTCTGAAATGCAGCGTATAAAATCGGAGGGTGACTACAATGCCATCCGGGATCTGGTGGAAGGGTATGGCGTAAAAACAAGCGCCGAGCTGGGCAAAGAAGTTAAAGCCCGCTATGCTGCTCTGCCTACCAAAGCCTATTCGGGTTTTGTTCAGCCCAGACTGGTACCTGTACGCGATGCTGCAGGTAATATTACTGATGTGAAAGTGGAAAGAGAACTCGATTTTGTTGCACAAATGCTCCGGTACGGCACCGAATACTCATTCCTCGGTATCAGGAATTAATATAGTCTCCGGATTCACAAGGACAAGGGCCATCACCGATACAGACGGAGATGGCCCTTTTAGTTAGTTGCTTGCGGATTAAACAATCGGATTGGAATGGCCTCTTTTCAGTCACCTGACGATTATAGTTCCCGTGGCTACCGGTAACCCGTCGGCGGAAACCCGGTAGTGAAAGGCGCCGGTTGGAAGCTGACGCCTGAACAATTGGAATGTGGGAACAGAGAAAGATTGAGAATGTACATTTTTACCGAGCGCATCGAACAGTTGCAGTTCATACTTTTCTGCATCTGTACCCGACACTTCAAAAGTAATACTTGCTACCATAGGGTTCGGGAAGGTTCTGACTTCCACGCCGGGCATGATGGTTTCCCTGATACTGGTTACAACCACGAAGCTGTCGAATTCACAAACTGTGTGCAGCGTTGTGTCGGTGAAGCCCGGCTGGTTGAAATCAAAATAAACGGCGGCACTGTTCAGTATCTGTGTCTCACAAGGAAGATTTTGCTTCTGTGAAACACGGAATTTTACAAATCCTTCACTTTCAGCACCGCCGCCAGGGGGGAGATTGATGTTTTGGAGGGTAAACTGGACGATACCGCCACCATATACGACAAAGTCGAAAGGGTGACTGCATACGCCGGGATAAACCGTAGCAGGATCCAGTGCAGCAGAGAGTGTATCACGAATGATCACCTGCCGCACTGTATCAGCTCCGGTATTTCTGAACTGGATTAAGTAGTCCAAATCGGTTTTTGGACTGATGTAATTATGGGCCACATCATAGCCCTTGGGATGGCCTCTTTTAAGGTATGTCGGGTTGTAATCGGCATTGTAACTTTCCTGACAGTCGGTTTCCTTGAACACATCCCCGTCGTCTTCGGGGAACATGGTGTAGAAACCAAGCGAAATATCAGCGTTGCTTGTATCGCTGATACAGCCTTCCACGGCTGCCGTCGGATAACTGTATCCCGGATAACCGGGGCTTTGCTGGGCAATGATGCGGAAAGTGCTTCCGTTAGCAGGGCGAGACCACACCACGGAGTCCTTCCCGGCATTCAGTTGAAAGCGGAAATCAGGATCATTGGGCTGAGTCAGCATAATCACGTCCTCGGCAATCACATAACCGAGGGGCCCGTTCATGTCAGCTCCCACATTGGTGAGCATCATTTTGACAGAATCATTCTCGCAGAGTGCCTGCGCAGAGATGATTGATCCGTCCCAAGCCGGATTTATATCACAAAAACTGTTGGGGGCAATGAAGGCCGTTACGCAATGCGTTTGCCCGGTAATTGTGTTGCAATCGAGGAAAGCTGTAAGCGACAACTCTCCGCAATCGGCATTGTTGAGGGTTCCAATATTGAAAAACACGGTGTCACCGGAAATACTCTGTGGTGCAACCGAACTGCTTACGAACTGCAAACCGGGGTCGAGAATAACAGATACAAGCGTATTGAAGGAAGGAACCGTACCGGAGTTGCAATAGCGAACCCTGTACGTGTTATCCGTACAGCGACGCAGAATAGGTGCCGCTATATCTATCTCATTTCGGGCGCAGTCAAACTGCGTACGGACGGGGATACTGGTATATACCGTATCAAAGTAATCGGGTACATCTACCGTAATCACCTGATCGCATGGTTTCCAGTAAGTATTGGGCGGAAAAAGCACCAGATTGTATGATCCTGTGTCAACCGGCAAGCGGATATCACCATTCGCATTGGCAACAGTATATATGGTATCGTTGGTACCTTCAAAGCGCACCACCCAGTTTCTGAGTCCGGTCTCGTCCGCCTCTTTCTGGCAGTTGCCGTTGAAATCGCGGAACACATTGGCCTCAATATAACTGGTAAGCACCTTTCCGTTCGCATCGGCCTTTATGACACATGCATAGGACTGACCGATTGCTCCGATAGTAAGCTCGCTGTAACCGGCAGCAACCGCACCTCCGCGATGAGCAATGATAGCATTGCCTCCCGAAAACCCACCGTGAGAATTGCGTGCCTCCCAGATTATATTACCCTGGGAATCCGTTTTAATGATACTGAGATCTTCCAGCACCCCGGTGACACGGTGTCCTGTGAGCAACAGATTTCCACCCGTCTCTATGGCCAGATCATTGATATCCGTTCCATTGAAGAAGCGCTCCAATATCGGACTGGCATTGAGTCCGGGGGTAATTTTAAGGAGATAACCTGCTCCACCGGGTACAGAGTTGGAAAAACCGCCAACTACAAGATTTCCGTCTGGTGAAAATTCAATGGTACTGGCTATTTCATCTTCTGCGGTACCGTATGTCTGTTCTCCGACCAGAGAGCCGTCGGACTTGAGGTGAAGCACATAGGCCTGCCGGTCAGCAATAGCCGTTGACTGGGATTCGCCGGCAACGAGAATGTCTCCGTCAGGTGATATGGCGATACCATTTCCCTGTTTGCGATATTCGTCGTTCCCGTAATTGTTCAGCCACTGAACGGTACCATCAGCATCCGTTTTCATCACGAAAACATTCTGCTTGTTAGCCGGTTTGTGCTGAATTCCTGTCAGAATCAGGTTACCGTCGTCGAGTCTCACTATGGAAAGTGCTTCCTCTATCAGATTGTCACCGTAGGTTTTTTCCCAGATTTTAGCGCCGAACGGGTCGGTTTTCATCAGGTATATATCGCGCTGCAGCGGACCTGAAGTGCCGTCAGCGTCAACATAACCCGCTACCAGGATATTTCCTTCGCTATCAACCGCCACGCCAGCTCCCTCAATACGCGCAGAAGGAGCTCCTCCTGTATAGGTGCGGCTCCACTGGAGATTACCGTCGGCATCAATTTTAAACAGGAACAGCCTTGAATTGGCGTTATAATAACCAGTGACAACATAGCCGCCATCAGCAGTGCGGGCAATCCCCCTCGCCACATCCTGACCACTGCCACCATATATGGCTTCCCATCCCTGTGCCTGCAGACGGGCCAGCGAGAGAATCATTGCGAACAGTGTGAATAAGCGTATTGCCATCTGTGTGAAAGTTTTGCCGGGGCGTTTAAAGCATTTGATGATACAAAAGTGCAGACACCGGCCTTTCGGAGGAAAGACAAAATTTCCGATTTGTTGAATAACTTTTCCGTCCATGATGAAAAAAATTTCAGGTTAAATTGTGGATTAATTCGGATTAAAGATAATTTAAAGCCATTTAAAGCGTTCAAAGAAGGCTTGTTTTTTCAATTTTGTTGAAATAAATAAATCAAACTGTATGCAAAAAAGCGTTTTAGTGGAAATTGTCACCTCTCTGCAGAAGAAAGAAATCAGGGAAGTGTCCAAGTGGCTTAAATCGCCCGCACACAATCAACGCAAAGATGTGGTTGATCTGTTCGACTACATGATTAAATATACTGCTGATTTTTCAGAAGCATATCAAAAGGAGCGTGCGTGGAAGGCTGTTTACCCGAATCAGGCTTATGACGACGCGTACATGCGTCAGATCATGTATTTTCTGCTCAAAGCTATTGAAGAATATCTGGTTTTTACAGATTTTATGAACGATCGGGTAAAATTCCAGCTTTCCCTCGCGAGAACTTACAGAAAAAAGAAACTGGATAAAGCCTGCAGACAGGCCCACCGACTGGGCAGAGACACGCTCGAAGCCCAGCCTCTGCGCAATGACTGGTATCTGCTCAACCGATTTTTTCTGGCTCAGGAGGAATATGAATATCTGATGAGTATCACCCAGAATGCGCCTGTCAATCTGCAGGAAGCAGCAGATGCCCTGGAGAAGTGGTTTCTGGAGGAAAGGCTCCGTATCAGCAAGGATATGCTTGCACACCACCGGATCTATCAGAAAATAAGGTACGACCACGGCCTGATAGATCAGGCGCTTTCCTATGTGGAAGAAAAGCAGCTGATTTCGGAACCCTCCATTGCTGTTTATTACTTCACATACAGGGCACTGACGGATCCGGCAGAGGAGTCGTATTTCGACAAACTGGAACACCTGATTCAACATGAAAGCAACCGTTTTCTGCCCTCCGAGGTACGAACACTGTACCTCGCCGCCCTGAACTATTGTGTCTCCAAAATCAATCAGGGGCGGCAGGATTTTGCCCGACGGGCCTTTCTGCTCTATCGTCAGGGTCTCGAGGAACAGATACTGCTGGAGAATAATATCGTTTCCAGATATACTTTTGGGAATGCCGTAGGAGCAGCCCTCAGAAACCGCGAATATGAGTGGGCAGAAAAATTCATTACCGATTTTCAGCACCACCTCGACGAAAAAGAGCGCACCAGTATCGTCAATTTCAATCTTTCAAGGGTCTATTTTGAAAAAAATGACTACGATAAAGCGCAGGATCTGCTTATGAAGTTTGAGTACGATGACATGCTTTTCAATATCATTGCCAAAACAATGCTGCTTAAAATTTACTACGAGAAGGACGAATTTGATGCCTTTGAATCGCTGCTGGAAAGTATGCGGACCTATCTGCAACGCAAAGAGGCTCTCGACCCGGCACGAAAAGCAGCTTTCAAAAATATGATCAGTCTGATGAAAAAATTATTGAGTATGAATATTTACTCCCGAACACAACGAGAGAAATTCCGTGAAACAGTCGAAAAAACAAACCCGCTGGCCGAAAGGGAGTGGCTACTGAAACAGATTGAGTAGTTTTGCGTTTCTTTGCAGTAACTTCCTGCAGTTCCGGGGAAGTATCCTCAGTATCATTAAGTAACAAAAACGTACAGAAACCTTGAAACAAGGATACCAGGTGACGCTTCTCGTGCTGGTAGTGCTGCTCATTGACCAGGCTACCAAGTTTTACATAAAAACAAACTTCGAATACAACAGCGAAGTTCTCATTTGGGGACAGGAGTGGGCACGACTGCACTTTGTCGAAAATGAAGGTATGGCTTTTGGCATGACGCTCGACTGGGAATACGGCAAGCTGGCTCTGAGTCTGTTCCGGATTCTTATGGTCGCTGGTCTCATCTTCTGGATCAGGACACTGATTGCGGAAAAGATGCCTGCCGGTTTCATTATGAGTGTAGGCCTCATAACGGCCGGAGCACTTGGCAATATCATAGACAGTGCCGTATATGGAATGATTTTCAGTGCATCTCCCTACCACGGAGGGCTGGCAGAGGTAGTTCCGTGGGGCACCGGATATGCATCATTCCTCCATGGGAAAGTAGTGGATATGTTCTACTTTCCCATGTACACATGGGAGTTTCCGGATGGAGACACGTTTACTTTTTTCAGTCCGATTTTCAACGTCGCTGATGCCGCTATCACAACAGGCGTCCTCAGTATTCTTGTGTTCCAGCGTCACTTTTTCCGTGACACCGCAGAAGCAAAACCGGCTGAAACACCTGCGCCGGCGGAGTTAATTGCCACGGATGATACGCCGGCGGCAGAAAGTGACAGCGCAGAAGATCAGGCGTCAGGTCAAGATACTGACAAGTCCTGATATTTGAAATCTGCCGACAGCAGGCTGTACACAGCAGTATCCAGAAATTTACCCCGAAAGTTATAGTTCTCTCTGAAATAGGCCTCCCTGACAAAGCCGCATCGCTCCAGAAGCCGGATTGAACGAGCGTTGCCCGGATTTACATTGGCTTCAATGGAATGCAGGCCTGCTTTGGTGAAGGCAAAAAGCAATACAGACATGAGTGCCTCGGTCATCAGTCCGTTACCCTGATACGTCTTGCCCAGCATATAACCGATCTCTCCGCGACTGTTCTTGTGGTCAATTCTCCAGATTCCGGCATAACCTATCATGCCGGAATCCGGTTCAGCTTCCAAAGCCCAGTTATAGCCGGTACCGTTTAGCCCGTCATCCTGTATCCTGACAATCATTTCGGCTGCCTCTCCCGCCATTTGCATGGGTTCTCTGTCGAGGTAATGCATCTGGTCCGGATCTGACCGAAGCTGAAAAAGAGCTTCCGCATCATCTATCCTGAATGGCCGGAGAAGCAGTCTTGCCGAATGAAGTTCATCAAGCATTATTCAACGATAATCTCGTCAAAAAACAGCCACGCTCCATTGCCTTCCCCGGGAGCGCCAGCCGGTATTTTCCCAAAATTGGTTCCAACAAATCGGATGTAACGCCCTTTGGCTCCGGGTGTTTCCAGTTCGACTGTTTCCACTGAAATTCCCTGCATCTCGTCGGCATTGAATTTCTTGCGAGCTACCTCCCTGAAATCGGTTCCGTTATCGGAAACAGACACGACAATCTCGCGGGGCGGATAAATCCAGGCAACTTTTGCATTCGCAAAATGAGTGGTAACGCGTGAAAAATCGGTTACAGTACCCAGATCAATCACCGGATCCATATCGTGCCCTTCCTGAGCTACCCAGTTATTCCAGGCCTTGGGAGCACCAACCACTCCGTTGGTCAGTCCGTACTGTTCCCCGCCGGTATATTTCTGTGGCTGGTGACTCAGGGTATAGGGTTTGCCGCTGGCTTTGTGAACCATATACTGAACTGTACGGGTAGTACCGAACTGTTTGGTGCGCTGGAATGCCGCAGCCTTAATAGTAACTGATTTTGTTATCTCGAAGGGTCCTCTGTATCTGGTTGAATTCCCGCCTGGCTCCGAGCCGTCGGTCGTGTAGCGAATTTCAAAATCGGGCAGGCCCACGTTGAGGCTCACTTTTCCATTCGAATATGAAGCGCTTACATCAAAAATTGCCTTCGAGTAGTTCACCTTCAGTGCGTCCAGACGCTTGAAATGGGTAATCATTCTTCTGCTGAAATCAGAAAAATCTTTCCTGGCAACCGGAGACCAGGCAATTTCCGCCAGCGCGCAGGTACGCGGGAAGGCCATATACTCCAGTTTGCTCTCTGTTTTGATATACTCTGTCCATATATTACCCTGTACCCCGAGAATTCTTTTGGCTTCTTCCGATGTAAAGTCGGCAGGTACGGGATCGTAGGCATATACTTTCTCAACAGGCAGATAGCCACCGATAGCCAGCGGTTCTGTGGCAGGATCACCCTGATAATAGTCGAAGTAAACCGCCGATGTGGGTGTCATGATGGCATCATGGCCTGCACGGGCCGCTGCAATACCTCCTTCTGTTCCACGCCAGCTCATCACCGTAGCTGTGGGCGCAAGTCCGCCCTCCAGAATTTCATCCCAGCCTATCAGTTTTTTGCCGTGTTTGGCCAGTATAGCCTCCGCACGCCGGATAAAATAGCTCTGCAACTCATGTGTATCTTTCAACCCGTTGTCCTTCATGCGCTGCTGGCATTTCTGGCATACTTCCCAGCGCGTTTTCGGACATTCATCGCCGCCAATATGCACATAGGGTCCGGGGAAAAGTGAACAAACTTCCTCAAGGACTCCTTCTATAAACTGAAAAGTTTCATCATTCCCTGCACAGAATACATCGTCGAACACACCCCACTTCTGTGGCGCTTTGTAGGGGCCGCCTGTACATCCGAGATTCGGATAGGCGCTGAGTGCTGCCAGCGCATGCCCGGGCATTTCTATCTCGGGAATGACCGTGACGAAGCGCTTTTGGGCGTACTCCACCACTTCGCGGACTTCATCCTGGGTATAAATACCGCAATACCTGATACTGTCGAAACGCTGGGGCGAATCGGAGTAGTGACCTACAAGGGTGCCTTCCCGGCATGCCGCCACTGTTTGCAGGCGAGGGTACTTCTTTATTTCAATCCGCCAGCCCTGGTCTTCGGTGAGGTGCCAGTGGAATGTGTTGATTTTCTGGGCTGCTATGACATCAATAAACTTCTTCACAAAACTGACGGGATAGAAGTGCCTTCCCACATCCAGATGCATACCCCTGTAAGTGAACCGGGGTTCGTCTTGAATATAGCAGGCTGGAACCACCCAGCCAGCAGACATAGCCACCTTTTCCTGGCCGAATATTTCAACCGGCAGTATCTGTCGAAGGCTTTGTACCGCGTAAAAAGCTCCCGCAGCCGTACGCGCGCGTATCACAATATTCACCGGACTGACTTCCAGTTTGTAGCCCTCCGGGTGCTGAATCTCTTCATCCCTGATCAGGTAAATACCATTTTCGTCCGGACTTTTTGGCGTTTTATTGTACGCCTGGGCTGGAAGCTTAAAGCCGGTAGCCGGAGCCAGCGACAACGTAAGATATTCAGCGGCAACCGCCCATTCCTGATCATTTTTGGGCGAAAACACCCTGGTTTTAGCGGTTATTGTGAAAGCTCCCTCTTTGGGCAATACTGCCACAGGCTTGGGGATAATCTGGAAGACGTGCCCCGTCTGGCTGAAAGCAACTAATGGGAGGAGCAACAGAAATATCAGGTTTCGGATTTTCATGCAAAAAACGGATTTTGAGTGCAAGGTAAATTTTCATTGACCAATATTCCAAATATCAGGCCACAACATGCGTATCAGTGCTTTTCCGATACATATAATATGGTGTCGAGAACTGGCCGGCCGGCCAGCGATATGTCGGCGAACAGACTCCCGTACACGACGTGCGGATAATGAAGGCTGTCGTATCCAAACGCAACGAGCCAGTGTTTGCCTTCCGGAACAGGCGCTATGCAGCCTTTCGCATCGCTACCCGTACTGAAAACAGCATCAAAGTACGAGGGCGGATTTTCATATCCCGGAAAAGTATCTGCATTGAACTTCACATAGACCGTGGCTGCAGGGATGGGTTGTCCGTGATGTGATGTTTTTACGCAGATTTTGGTCGGAAAGGGGATTTCATCGGGAGCGTCAGGGCGACAACCACCCAGGAACATGGCAGACACGAACACCAAAGCAACTGTACGCATATCGGGTGAAGGTTAATTTTTTCAGGAAACAAAGCTATGCTTAATTTGATTTCAACATACCAATAAATTTCCGCTATTTTTGTATCGCTCTAACCAAAACACCCGAACTGGCAGGATTATTTACCTGACCGGTTCGGGCCTGGCAACTATTAAAAATGAACAGTTATGCCAAAAACTACGACCAAATCCGATACTGCACCCGGCAGTATCGCGCCACCACCCATCCCCGATAACCGGATTGTCACGCTCGATGAGTTTATCATCCGTTCTGAAAAAGATTTCGAATATGCCACCGGAGAACTTACAGGGCTGCTTCGCGATATTGGCGTTGCAGCCAAGATAATTAATCGAGAGGTAAACAAGGCCGGGCTGGTTAATATCATTGGAGTATCCAGCGGCAGCGAGAACCAGAGCGGGGATGTACAGCAGAAGCTCGATGTTTATGCCAACGAACGACTGATTGAATGCCTTCAGAACTCCGGAGAATGTTGCGCTGTTGCCTCCGAGGAAAACGAAGATATTATTCAGGTACCGGGCGTTGGCTACAAACCCAACCATTACGTCGTACTGTTTGATCCGCTCGACGGCTCATCCAATATTGACGTCAACGTATCGGTGGGAACTATTTTTGCCATTTACAGGCGGATAAGCGACCCCTCTGGACCGCCTTCACATGAGGATTTTCTGCAGCCGGGCAAACGCCAGGTTGCCGCAGGATATGTGCTTTACGGTACGTCCACCATTCTGGTTTACACCACAGGGCGCGGGGTAAACGGATTCACCCTCGATCCAAGTATCGGAGAATTCTGTCTGAGCCACCGGAATATGAGAATCCCTCAAAATGGCCAAAACTATTCGGTTAACCAGGGGTACTACTCCAAGTTTGACCTGGAGATGCGCCGGTACATAGATCATTGCTCCGATCAGAACTACGGTCTTCGGTATATAGGCAGTATGGTCAGCGACATACACCGAATCCTGATACACGGAGGCATTTTTCTGTATCCGAGTACCCGAAAGTATCCGGGTGGAAAACTTCGGCTGCTGTATGAATGTAACCCGCTGTCCATGATCATAGAGCAGGCCGGTGGCAAAGCAATCAATACCAGCCTGAAACGCATCCTGGATATTACTCCCGATGAACTGCACCAGCGGTCAACGATAGCACTGGGATCACCTGCTATGGTGGATGAGCTGAAGGCATTTATTGAGCGATACTCGGCGCTGCCGATATAGCAGCCTGTGTGAACAAAGATGCATTTGCAGCGTTCATTCAGGCATGTTTATTACTGCACTCCTGTTTCCGCTCCTGATGATTAAGCCTGCACCGGCTGAACTGAAAATCTCTTTTTTCAACCTGAAAGAGGCCAAAGGGCAGCTCTATGTGGCCGTTTACGCCACCGAGTCTGATTTCTTGAACACCGACAGGGTTTATGCCAAGCAGATTGTACCTGTAAAACAGTCCGGCAGTCTGGAAATGACATTTGCGCTGCCACCGGGCAAGTATGCCGTCAGTTGCTTTCACGATGTGAACGGCAACGGAAAGCTGGACACCAATCTGGTGGGTATCCCGTCAGAGCCCTACGGTTTTTCCAACAACGCAAGGCCCCGCTTCCGCCCGCCTTATTGGTCAGAAGCCAGTTTCAGTATGTCAGGAGGTACCATACAGCACCCGGTCAGTCTGGATACCTGGTAGTTTATTTGCGCCTTGTATCAATAATATACTGAATCTTCCAGCCGTCACCAGTGCGAACCAGCTGAAAAGAGTTAGTACCTGTATGCGACACCTCTCCGTTCAGGTAGAATGAATATGGTGCCCACACACTGGCGAGCGACTCCTCCACCAGTACCTTCCCAAAGGTGATTCGCTCTTCGATTTCATTTTTTCTGGGAGCCCCGATAAGTGATACGAACTCGGAAAAACTGTCGGTTTTCACCGTTTTCACAGCGCCCGTGCTGTCGGTTTTGCATGTTTGCAGAACCATACTACCCATGCAGGCGCTCTTGAGCAGCGCCGTATCGCCTTTGTTCATCCCCTCGAAAAAGCGGTTAACCACTTCTCTCACTTCATGCTCCTGTGTTTGGGCAATGGTTTGCTGTGCTCCCCAAAGGAGACATACTGCCAGAATTGTACGTGATATTTTCATTGAACGAGTATTTTTGCCAAAATTCAGAATTGCTGCAAAAGTGGCCGAATTAGGAATACGGGAGCAACAAACCAACGGATTTGACATAATTTTAACCGGAAGACATACATGGAAGAGAAATTTGAGGCAATAATACAATCGGACAAACCGGTACTGATTGACTTTTTTGCTACCTGGTGCGGTCCATGCAGGGCAATGGCTCCGGTACTTTCTGAGCTCAAGGCGAAGCTGGGCGACCGGGTTACGATTGTTGAGATAGATGTTGACGAACACACAGACCTGGCAGTAAAGATGAGGGTCATGGGTGTTCCCACTTTTATGGTGTACAAAAACGGTCGTCAACTTTGGTCAGAAGCGGGAACGTTCACCCTCGAAACCCTGAAAAAAATCATTGAAAATGCTGAAAATCAATAACTTGCTACATCTGCTGATCGCCGGAATTTTTATTTGTTCCTGTACAGAAGAAAGATCTGCTCCCGGGGTAAAATCCGGCTCCGAAATAAAAGGGGGAACAGTGGCGGTGGCTGATAAAACTCCTGAACCAGCCCGGGCTCGCGAAAAACCGGTCGAGCCGGCCAAACCAGCGCTGGACAGAGATTACCTGATGGGCAAGTTTGATCCGTCAAAGCACCCGGATTTCGTGGCAGTAAAAGCTCCCTATACCGACAGGCAGGGTATGATGCTTCGCCGCGAAACCTTTGAGGCTTTCAGGGAAATGTGGAAAGCGGCCAAGAAAGAGGGTGTAGAGTTGAATATCAAGTCTGCAACCAGAAATTTTCAGCAGCAAAAGGCTATATGGGACAGCAAGTGGAAAAAGTACGCGAAGGAGAAACCGGGTAGCAGAGAGCGAGCCCTGAAGATACTGGAATACTCGGCGATGCCCGGCGCATCAAGGCATCACTGGGGTACCGATGTGGACCTGAACGATCTGAATAATACCTCCATGGAATCGGGTGGCAAATACAAGAAAGTATATGACTGGCTTGCTGCACATGCACACGAGTACGGGTTCTGCCAGCCTTATACTGCGGGCCGGTCCGCCGGTTACAAGGAGGAGAAGTGGCACTGGAGCTATGTCCCGTTGAGCCAGGGCTACACAGAAAGATTCCGTGAGCTGATTACTGACGAAGAATTCGGCGGGTTTTCGGGTGCTTCGTCGGCAGTAGAAATTGAAGTGGTGAAAAACTACGTGCTGGGCATCAACGAAAAATGCCGGTAATATCAGCCTTTCTCGGCCAGTTCGAGCCAGCGCATCTCTTTGGTTTCAAGCATTTCCTGCAGTTCACCGAGTTCCTTCGATAATTTGGCAATGGCATCCGGAGCAAGCGAGGTATCGTTGAAAGACTCCATGACGAATCGTTTGCGCTCCTCCCCTGCTGCGATTTCCCGCTCCAGTTTGCGCATTTCGTTCTTCTCCGTGTTGGTGAGTCCGGCTTTGGGTACAACAGGTACTGCCGCAGTGACCTTTTCGGCAACAGACTTGTCGGTTGAAACCTGTTCAGCTCTCTTGAGTGCCCTGTACTCCGCATAGGTACCGTTGAAATCGCGGATTTTTCCGCCTCCTTCGAATACAAAGAGGTGATCCACCAGACGATCCATGAAATAGCGGTCGTGTGTAACCACCACCAATACCCCCGGGTAATCCTCCAGAAAATCTTCGAGCACCTGCAGCGTGAGCACATCGAGGTCGTTGGTGGGCTCGTCAAGGATGAGGAAATTGGGGTTTTTCATCAGTACGGTAAGCAGGTAAAGGCGGCGGCGTTCGCCACCACTGAGCTGACTCACGTACACCTGCTGCTGTGCGCGGGAAAAAAGAAAGCGTTCCAGCATCTGGGCAGCCGAGAGTTCCTTGCCTTTTTCCAGCGGAATATAATCGGCGATATCGCGCACAACGTCAATCACCCGCTTGTCTTCCGACATCCGGATACCTTCCTGCTTGTAGTGGCCGAACGTTACCGTTTCCCCCGCTACCACTTTGCCGGTATCGGGCTCAAGCATGCCGGTCACAATTTCGAGAAAAGTGGATTTACCTGCACCGTTTTGTCCGACGATACCCAACCTTTCTTTCCTTTTAAATTTATAGGTAAAATTGTCGAGAATACGCTTGTGTCCGAAAGTTTTACTGATGTTATGCAATTCCACAATTTTGCCACCCAGCCAGGTTTCCTTGATGGCGAGCCTCATTTCCTCCGGTTTTTTCTTCAGCGAATCGAGCACATCTTTCTTGTCGTAATAAGCATCCACACGGGCTTTGGCTTTGGTGGTACGGGCCTGGGGCGACCGGCGCACCCAGTCGAGCTCCCGTTTGAGGAGTTTGTTCTGCCGGTCGTAGGTAACCGCCTCTACCTCCTCCCTGGTAGCTTTTTTCTCCAGATAATCGGCGTATGAACCTGAATATCTGCGAATTACACCACCTTCGAGTTCTATAATACTATCGCATACATTTTCGAGAAAGTAGCGATCGTGTGTTACCATGAACAGCGTCAGGTTGGGGGTCTGCAGGTATTCCTCCAGCCATTCGATCATTTCGATATCGAGGTGGTTGGTGGGCTCATCGAGTATAAGGAAATCGGGTTCGTCGAGCAGGATTTTAACCAGTGCGAGCCTTTTCTGTTGTCCGCCCGAGAGCGTATTCACCTTCTGTTCGAAGTCGTCGAGGCGAAAGCGGAAGAGCAACTCCTTGACCCTGGCTTCGAAAGACCACGCATTTTGCATGTCCATTTCGGCCATAGCCTCCTGAAGTTCCTCGGCTTTTTCGGGATGTGCGAGGGCTTTTTCGTAGCGTTTTACAATTCTGACCAGCGGGTTGGCGGGATCCAGAACGGCCGACAGGACATCGAGTTCAGGGTGAAACCTCGGTTCCTGATCGAGCCAGCCAATCCGGATATCCTTTCTGAGCGTAATTTTCGCACGTTCCCCCTCTGATCCCTCAAGGCCGGCGATTACGCGCATGAGGGTTGTTTTACCTGTTCCATTTTTAGCGATGAGGCCGATTTTCTGTCCCTTGTCTATGTAAAGACTGAGGTTTTGGAACAGTATTTTTTCACCATAACTTTTGGTGATATTTTCGAGTGTAAGAAAATTCATGATCAGAGATTAGAAATGCGAAGGTAGGGGTTTTCCGGCCAGCGGGGCGGCACATTCCATATAATACGGGAAAAACGATATTTGTACAACAACGGAGAGCATGAAGGCCATGACGAGAAAAACATACACAGTATAAAGCAAAACGATGCCTGATTCTGACAAACCTTTTAAAATGTAATTAAAAGTAGTAAAAAAAACTCTATAATTTTGATATACTATACTTTTTAGTGACTTTTGTAGCGAAAACGACATTTTTGTTTTTTTTCCAATATGCCGGTCATTACCGACAGAAAACACTCATTCAAATTTAATTCGTATGTTTCAAAAACAACTTAAATCGTGCCTGATGCTGGCAGTTGCCCTGTTGTTC
>JBEGNB010000306.1:0-3075 GCA_041182785.1 Bacteroidota bacterium | reverse complement strand
ACTGCATTATTATCCATTATTATCTACATTTGTCAGTCAATTCGACTTTAATGCTGAACAAAAATTTACTCTGGATCGGCCTGCTCATCGGCCTCATACTGCCAGCCCTGCTGTATGTCATCCTCCTGAACCTTTTTTCCCTGCTGGAAATAAAGGGTGCTGCCAGCTCCACCGGCCTGTCGCAGAATTTCCGGGAACGAACGCTGGCCATCGTGGCACTTGCATCAAACCTCTGGCTCATGAACATGTACCGCCGCCGCCGCTGGGAACTGGCCATGCGGGGCGTAGTGGTGGCAACCACCGCCCTGGCACTGGTGTGGCTTTATACCTTTGGAACAAAACTTTTCTGAAAAATCCTGCCGTTAAATAATTGTCCGGGCAGAAACACACAACAAGAATCAAAAAAGCGTAGCTTTACGCGTCCATAAAATTCTTCAAATACTCGGCACCCGGGTACAAACATGTCATCTTATGAAGAAAATCGGAATTCTCCACGGCAAGGAGGTCTCTTTCCCAGAGGCTTTCGTGGCACGCATCAATGCCAAAAATGTGAAGAATATTCACGCCGAACCCGTTCTCGTAGATGAACTGATGCAGGGCAATCCGACTCCTTACGCCGTCATGATTGACCGCATAAGTCAGGATGTGCCGTTCTACCGGGCATACCTGAAAAACGCCGCCCTGAATGGTACCGCCGTGCTGAATAATCCGTTCTGGTGGAGCGCCGATGAGAAGTTTTTCAACAATTGCCTCTCTACCAAAATCGGGGTGCCTGTTCCCAAAACGGTACTGCTGCCCTCCAAGGAAATGCCACCGGATACCAGCGGACAGAGTTTCCGGAACCTGAAGTACCCGCTCGACTGGGAACGCATGATTGAATACCTCGGCGGTTTCCCGCTCTTTATGAAACCTCATGCTGGCGGCGGCTGGAAAAATGTGTATAAAATTCACAATTTTGACGAATTTTTCAACGCATACAACGAAACAAATACGCTCGTCATGCTTCTTCAGGAAGCTATCGAGTTCGATGCCTACTTCAGGTGCTACTGCCTCGGCGGAAAGTATGTTCGAATCATGGATTACGAGCCCCGTAACCCGCATCACCTCCGCTATGTAGCCGACCATAAAGTATCCACAGAACTGAGGCAACAAATGCATGACCTCGTACTCCGGATCAACCACTACCTCGGTTACGACTTTAATACCGTCGAGTTCGCCATACGCGATGGCATTCCGTATGCCATAGATTTCTGCAATCCGGCACCGGATGCAGATATAAACTCCGTGGGAGAAGAAAATTTTGAATGGGTGGTGGAAAATGCCGCCAATATGGCCATCGAGCGCGCACAGGCGCGCAAGGATGGCGGCAATAACCTCACCTGGGGACAGTATGTTCAGGACTCCGTCGCGGGCAGAATGTCATCAGAATCAGTGCAGGAATCAGCAAAAAAAGTTTCTAATCCCCGCGGCAGCAAGAAGTAAATCCCCTGCCGCGTTACCCTTGCCTTGGGACAGACCAGGTTCTCCCCCCGACCCGCAGACTTAAGCCGTCTGCGGGTTTTTTATTGGAACTTGTTCAGGATAAAAACGGCCCGATTGGCCTCCGGCAGAGACTCCCGAGCCAGTTTTATCTGAAAACATCCCGGAAAAAATCGAGCAGTTGCCGGCCACCCCGTCTGGAGGTTAGTATTTTCGAACCATCCGTCAGATCAACAGCGCCGTCAACAGGATCATATCGGTATATATAACGGCTGTTAACCAGGTGGCGTTTGGATATACTGACAAAAGCATACTGGTCTGTGAGTATTTCACCATAAAACCCGAGGTTTTTCACAGAAACTATCGGCTTCTCCTCCACGGTAAAAACCCGGGTCACATTGTTGTCTCCCTCCAGATATAATATTTCATCAACTCCTATATACCGAACCGCCCCTTTGGCCAGAAATACCGGCAGGCGCTCGGGCTTCGGGTGTACCACAACACTCAACTCTGATTTCAGCAAATTTTTCAACTCATCTATCCGCTTGCGCTGGCTTCTGCGATTGATCTCTTCTCTCGCACGGGTAATGGCAGCCTCCAGTTCAGCCGGATTCACGGGCTTCAGCAAAAAATCAACGGCTGATTTACGCATGGCCCTGATTACATAGTCATACGTGCCAAATGCCGTCAGAAATATCAGCGACGTGCCATCCAGTGCATCGTGATCCACTCTTTCAAGCAATTCAAACACACTGCCATCGCGCAATTCTATATCAAGGATGCAGATATCTGCATCCACGTTATTGATTAACTCGATACCGCCCGCAACACTTTCTGATTCGCCAACTACCACGGCCTCCGGGAAATACCTGACAAGCAGACTTTTCAACATTTCCCTGACCTGGGGATTGTCTTCTATGAGAATGACTCGCATACAATTTTTTTTATGGTGATTTCTGCAATGGTTCCTCCTGCTTCGCGCTGCCGGACAGATACACTGGCCGGGTAACCCAGCTTTCCGAGCAAATACAGGCGCTTTTCAAGTAATTCTGATCCTCTGGACCGGTATCTGAGGGTACCGCTCCGAACGCTGTTGGCAACTCCTGTCCCGTCGTCAGTCACTGAGACAATGATATTTTCTCCTTCATCCCGGAATTCGACCTCTATGGCGCAGCGTTTGTGCATAGCGGGCCTGACACCGTGTATAACCGCATTCTCGACAAGGGGTTGTACCAGCAATGGAGGTATGGACACAAGATCCGGAGATATAGAGAGGCGGGTTCTGACTTCGAAAGAAAACGGCGGGTTTTGCTGCATCGCCTCCAGACCGAGATAGTTTCGCAAGAAATCAGCTTCCTTGCTGACTGAAATAACGGGAAACGGAGCTTTCGCATTTTCAGAAGATGAAATGGAAATTTCAAGGGTATCACGGATGAGCCTAGAAATCCGTACCAGATGGTCTGACGCCTCCTCCCGGCTTCTGTTGACCACCGAGTTTTGCAGCGAACTCAGCAGGTTGAAAAGTATATGCGGATTCAACTGCGCCTGCACAGTACTCAGCCGCGTCTGGTCCAGCTGATTCAGCAACGCTTTCTC
>JBEGNB010000305.1:0-5299 GCA_041182785.1 Bacteroidota bacterium | reverse complement strand
GCAAAACAACGACAGATACCGCGACCCGAAGGAAAGAGCCCAGCTTTACCAGCGGTACTTCAACCAGTTCCGCAATGAGCAATATCATGCCGCCGACTTCCCTTCAACACTCGGCGAGATGAAGGCCAATTTCTCGGCGCTGCGTCAATTCCTGCTTAAAAGGTTCGAACTCAGCTCGCACAACGACAGCCTGAAAGCCAAAGTCATGGGTTTCCTCGACAATAAAGACTTCCAGGGAACTGAAGAGTACGTGGAAATGCTGGCTATCTGTGGCAACTTTATTGACCTCGACCCGGGTGAGCGGCTGGCTTTCTCCACGCACTTCGAACGTGAAAGACGCTCCTTCCAGGAATTCGATATCCGATACCTGAGGTTCCTTTCCTCCCTGTACGATTTTCCGGGTATCAGCTCACTAAACGACGAGCGAATGAGCGCAGCCGTTGACAAAGGCTGGAAAGACAGGATTGCCGATTACTACCGTATCGCCGACAAGGTTCACAGCCTCGGCTATGTGCATCCCGATACCATTGAAGCCGTACAGGATTTCTACAACAACCACGAAGGCCTCTCCGTGGAAAGCGAGTGCCTGCGCCACCTGATTCTCACTTATTTCACCCGACTGATGGGTGGCCTGACAGAAAAAGAGTATCAGGACTACTTCGACATCACCAAGATTTTCTCGGTTTATATGAAAATCTTCGGCAATCAGCAGTTCAACCAGTCTGTCGAAAAGCTTTCCATGAAATACGTCACGCGCCTCCTGCACGTGTTCACGGACAAGCGCGCGCGCGATTACCAGGATGTCAAGAAATTCATCTCCACACAGTTTGTTGACCTGGGCTTCCTGAAGGAAAAAGAGGTGACTGAAATGTTCAAAACCCGCCGCAAACGCAAGAAGGAATAAATTTGTGTCGGTTTTTACCGCCACTTTCTCGGGTATTTTGCGAACGTAGTCGAACTTGAACCCGGCTACGTTCGTTTTTTTTAATCTTTGTCCTCCCAACTCAAGTTTAACTATACACTTTTTTCCAATGTCTGTTCTGATTTTCCTGATCGTCCTCTACGTACTGCTCGGCATCACCCTCATGAAGTTGTTTGAAAAGGCCGGTATCAGCCCGAACAAAGCACTCATCCCTGGTGTAGCAGCCGCCGAATGGTGCAAAATGATCGGCAGGAAGCCGGCATACGCACTCTGGTTGCTCTTCCCGGTGGTCAACCTGTTTATTTATGCCGGCATGGTCATAGATACCATCCGGTCATTCGGACGTTTCGGATTCGGCGACGCAGTACTGGCAGTTATTTTTGCCCCCATCCCGTTTTATCAGATCGGAAAAGACAGTAAAGCCGTCTATGGAGGCCCAATTCTTGAAAAAGAACGCGAATACCATCTCCTCCACAATGAAGCTCTGGAGAAAAAGGACACGCTGGCCATCAAAAAACTGCAGAACCAGTACCCTTTCATGCAAAAATCGGGTACCCGTGAATGGGCAGAAGCAATCATTTTCGCCGTATTCGCAGCCTCTTTCATACGGATGTTCCTTATTGAGGCTTATGTAATACCTACCTCCTCCATGGAAGGCTCCCTGAAAGTGGGCGATTTTCTGTTTGTCAGCAAGGCTCACTACGGTATTCGTACGCCCATGACGGTGCTGCAGTTCCCGCTTATGCACAACAGACTGCCGTTAAATATGGGTGAATCTTATCTGGATAATCCCAGCCTGCCCTACTACAGGCTCCCGGCCCTGGAGGAAATCAAACGAAATGACCCGATAGTTTTCAACTGGCCGGCTGGCGACAGTGTCATTCTGGCGCCCGACAGAAGTTGGGATATGAATCAGGCGCGACTCAAATGGGGGGCCAGTGCCATGTCCAAAGCCAAAATCATTTCCAGACCGATTGACAAAAAAGATCACTACATCAAACGATGCATCGCTATTGCAGGTGATTCTCTGCAGATTCGCGACGGACAGGTTTACGTGAACGGTCAGGCTGCCCAGAATCCGACGCATATGCAGTTTTCCTATACTCTGTCGGCTCCCCAGGGTGTTTCGGTAAGGCCGGAACAACTGGAGGCCTTGAATATCAATCTCCCGGAAGCGCGCGGCAACGTGGTTCAACTCGATGAAAAACAGCTCCAGGGGGTGAAAGCCCTCGGCCTGAACGCCGAAAGGGAAAAATCACCGGCAGCACCAGGGTATATGTTCCCGAACGACCGCAAACTGTACGCCAACTGGACAGTTGACGATTTCGGCCCAATCTGGGTACCCAAAAAGGGTGCCACCACGCCGCTTACCATGGAAAATCTGCCCTTCTACAAAAGGGTAATTACGCTGTATGAAGGAAATAAACTGGAGGTAAAACAGGGCAAAATCTATATCAACGACCAGGAGGCCACCTCTTACACGTTCAAACAGAACTACTACTGGATGCAGGGCGACAACCGTCACAACTCGGAAGATTCCAGGTTCTGGGGCTATGTGCCCGAAGATCATATTGTGGGCAAGCCGCTCTTTATCTGGTTCAGTACCAAATACGGCAGCATCAGTAACGGAATCAACTGGAACCGTATTTTCAAGTCTGCTACAAGTATGTAAAAATGAGGTTATCGCTGTTTCCCCTGACCGGCATCGCAGGCCTGATCTGCCTGAATCTTGCCGCCCAAACCACCCTAACCCTGTTCAAGGGTGCAGATCTTTCCTATGTCAACGAAATGGAAGACTGCGGAGTGGTTTACCGGGAAAATGGCGCAGCCAAAGATGTTTACCGGATTTTCAGCGATAACGGCTGCAATCTCGTCAGGCTGCGGCTTTGGCACACTCCGTCGTGGTACGATACCCTGAATACGGGTAAAAGATACGGCGACTACAACGATGTAAAGAAGTCGGCACTGAGGGCAAAAACTGCCGGAATGAAGGTTCTGCTCGATTTTCACCTCTCCGATTTCTGGGCCGACCCCGGCCGTCAGCTATGCCCCGCTGCCTGGCTGAATGTAGTGGATAATCTGCCTGTGCTGGAAGATTCTCTGTACCATTACGTTTACAGCACACTCCTGAGCCTGAATACTGCTGGCGCCCTGCCCGACATGGTGCAAATCGGCAATGAGACCAACAAGGGTATCATGCTGTCGCCAGCTGTGGATGCCGGGGGCTGGTCGCTCGACTGGTACCGGAACAGCCGCCTGTTCAGAATGGCTATACGCGCAGTCAGGGATGTCGAAACGGTGACCGGGAAATCCGTGAAAGTGGCGCTGCACATAGCAGGTCCCGCCGATGCAGGCTGGCTTATGCAGGGATTCCAGAACAGCGGTGTCACCGACTTTGACATTATTGGCCTCTCCTACTACTGGGCCTGGCATCAGCCAACATCCATAGAAGATGCAGGCAATGTGGTAGCGCAACTCAAATCACAGTACCCCGGAAAGGAGGTGATGATTTTTGAAACCGGATATATCTGGACAAACCAGTCTAACGATAATGCTGCCAATATTATATCCGCTGTTCACCCCGATTATGCACCGGCCAGTCCCGAAAATCAGCGGCGCTGGCTCATTGATATGACGCAGGAGGTACTCAGCAAGGGAGCTTCCGGCGTCATTTACTGGGAGCCCGCCTGGGTTTCCTCTCCCTGTTACACGCCCTGGGGACAAGGCTCGCATCAGGAACACGCCACTTTTTTCGATTTCCAGAACAACCTGATGGAAAACGGCGGAATAAGCATGTATGATTATCAATACACGCTCTCCGCGAAATCACCTGCCCCGGTGGGCGTTGACCTGAGTGTAGTGGCCAACTACTCCGAATCGCGATTACAGGTGTATTTTCCGTTGCTGGAAAACGGAACTGATGTTTCCGTCCGGATTCTTTCTTCCTCCGGTAAAGAGGTCAGAACCGTTACTGTTGCTCCCGGGGCACGTGAAACGGTTATTCCATGGCAGGAAATGAGCCGCGGGGTCTATTACGCCGCTCTGTATGATGGATCCCGGCTGCTGGGTGTGCGCGGTTTTTTATTCTGACCTGACCATTTTGGTCACGCCAATTCCCGGAATCCGGACTTGATAGATACCGGCGGGGATATTTCCCGGACTCACCGGGATAATATTTTCCCCCGCGCTCACACACACGGGCGCATGAAAAACCGGGCGCCCCGTCATATCGGTGATGTACAGCCGCGTTTCCAGACTTCTTTCGCTCTCCAGGAATACCGAAATAGCACCTGCCGACGGATTGGGGCGAATTTTCAATGCATCAGGTTCAGCCTGTGGTTCTAAAGTATTATCAGGTGTCATCGGACACACCTGATCGAGCAAGGCCTGATATTTGGGAGCGCTCTGCAGATATGGAGGTTCCACATCTATGTCGTTCAGTACACCCCAGGATCCGTAAATGCTTTCCTGCCTGCCCGACAAAATGAAATTGCCAAACATGCGACCACCCCAGTTTCGTACGGTATCGAGCATGTCACTGTACAAATTGTAAATTTCCTGCGTGTATTGGGCGGCGTACATGGCTTGCTGGTACGGATATGTGGTGCCGAATACATCGCCAACGAAGTGCTGGCCACCCTCATAATTGACAATGCCTTTACCGAAAAGTCGAATGTTGCTGTAATCCTGACGCAGGGCCGGGATATTTTTTATCCAGTTATTCCGTGCATTTTCAACCAGATCCTGCGGGGTCGAAGCGGCGTTCAGGACCGGATCGCCGGTGCTGCCGTGGTCCAGTCCGATATAGGATGCCGGCGAGGCGAGATCCCACTCCGACGGGTGTAACTGGGAAAGTATCTGTTCGTTCAGGTAGTTGTATCCAGCCTGCAATCCCAGTACACGCCTGATTCTGCTTTTCTGATCGCCGAAAACATCGTGCCAGATCCGGAAGGTACGGGCTGCTTTTTCAGCCATGGCCCTGCCGTAGTTCAGATTGGAAGGGGCCGTTTGCACATTGTAGTGCGCCTGGGCAAATATCCAGTTCCACACCTCGTTACTGTACTCAAGATATACAACCAGCTCCGGATCAAGCTGGTCACGGAAGAGCCGCGCCATCTGTGCCACATAATTGCTGTCGGCCCGGTGCGGCACGCATAACCATACCGATTTATGGGACTGATTGGCCAGTTGTATCATAACCTCGTATGGAATACCGCCCGAAACGGCATAGGTGAAGCGAGATGTACGCGTGCGATCCGCCCAGTTCACCAGTGGATTGCTGTTGGTTGCCCCCAGGTCCATGAACCGCAATACCCTGAACGGAGCAATTTTTTCCAGGAACCCGGCATAAAATGGGTCCGAGTCAATATCCGCGTT
>JBEGNB010000304.1:0-12282 GCA_041182785.1 Bacteroidota bacterium | reverse complement strand
AGAGCCATTCTGAAACTGTTCGTCAAACTTCAGCTTTTCAGGCTGAATTCCCATAGCCAGTCCGCCCAGACTACCCCCGACTGCAGCGAAAGTCTCATCTCCCAGATGCTGATGATAGGCTGCTGTCAGCATTCCGTTGCTGTTGTAGTAGTATCCGAGCGGACTGAAATCATGCTGTACACCGATTCCAAGGGCATAATAGCTCTTTTTGCTGTTTTGCAGACAGAAGCGGATATCGGCAAAGGCGGATGCACCCTGATAGGAGTTCTGGTTAACCAGATTATCCCACTGCCCCCGGTAGAGAGCAGCTACCTGCGTCCGGTGAACAGAGCCACTGCCGGTAGCTGCCGGATTGAGCAGCTGAGGCAACTGAATACTGTTGGCAAAATGATAATCCTGCGCCCCGGCCAAGAGCGGCATGGTGATCAAAAGCAGAGAAATGGATATGTTGCGCATGGTGTTTATCTGATTAATTGTACTGTACCCGCATAGGTACGGTTTATTCCGTCGGGGAAAATCACGGAAATAGTGAATCTGTATGACCCGGCTTCGGCTTTTTCTCCGCGGAAATCACCATCCCAGCCGAAAAAGCGATCTTCCGGTGCGGCATTTTCATGCCCTTCCAGCCCGGCAAGATCAAATACCGTTTCATTGTATTTGTCAAAAATCCGGAAGTAATCAATCCGGAGTGCCTCCGGGAAGTTACTTCTGACATAAAATACATCGTTTACCCCGTCGTTATTCGGAGTGAATGCATTCGGGATGAAAAGTGACGCATCGTAGTCAATGGAAATATCAATCCGGACTGTATCGGTTTTGGTACATCCGTTATTATCGGTGGCCGTAACGGTGTAGATTACCGACTGAATTGGTCTGGAAACAGGATCTGCAATAAGCGGATCGCTTAGCCAGACAGCTGGTTCCCACAGAAAATCAACATCCGTCTTGTTGACTTTGGCCGACAGCGGTGCATACTCCCCGAGAATGATATCGAAATAGTCCTGTTCGACACGCAGCTGCAGTTCATTGACGGGAAGTACATATACTGTGCTGTCTTCCTTACAACCCTCATCACTTTCAGCCTGTACGATATAGGTACCGGGAGACAACCCATTGTGTACCGATCCGGCAGAACTGTATCCTGGTCCCGTCACCTGCAGCTGATTGGCAACTCCGGTAGCTGCAATGAGATTCGTTCCCTCTCCGGCCAGACAGCCAACATCAGTAGCCACCGACAGATCCGGTACCGGAAACACATCGAACGAGATTTGAGCCGTATCCGGGCAGATTCCGTCGTTAGAAGTATAAAAGGTGGCTGAATAGGCACCAGCCTGACTGAAGGTACGCGAGAAAGTATAATCATCCGATGTATAGCCGTCACTCAGTTTCCATCGGATAGCCGTGGCACCGGTTGCCTGACTGAGGAAAGAGGCTGTCGCGGGCGCGCACGCCTGCGGGAGACTGAAATCGAATATCGCCTCCGGTATGGTTCTGACCACTACCTCCACAGTATCAGCTGCCGGACAACCTTCCGGCGAAACTACATTAAAAATCGCTGTGTAGTTACCCTGGTTGCCATACGCGTATGTATGTGCGCATCCGTCGAGCGAGTTTCCATCGCCGAAGCGCCAGGAACAGATAACGCCGGGCATATTGCTTGTTCCCTGAAACTGTACGGGGGCAAGTGTACATACCGAGTCGTTTGCTACTGCCTGTGCTGAAGGCAATTCGTGTATCAGCAGATTTCCCGAGACACTGCTCTGGCAGCCGCGCTGGGTGGTCGCGCGCGCAAAAGGAGTATAGGTACCCGGTCCGGGATACACGTGGGAGATATTTCTCTGAAACGAGGAATCTCCGTCGCCAAACCATAGCTGGATACCAGGCGCCACCGAGTTGACCAGGAAGTTGACCGGATCCCCCGGACATTTCTGCTGGTCATGAATCAGAGCTATATCGGGAAGCGGATAAACTGTTACAGGCAGGCGCACACTGTCGTAACCGCAGCCATAAGCATATAGTGTGATGTAGTACTGTCCGGGATCCGTGAAATGAACAGTAATGGTATCTCCGGAGTAATCCACTCCTGTTGAAATTTCCCAGGCTATTTCAGCACCCGGTGTGGCAAAGCTGATGACCTGCGCCTGCAGTCCCTCACACAACCGGGTGGTATCGGGCAGTCCTGCCAGCGCAGTTACATCGGGCGGACTGACCACAATTTCACGCCGGGCAGTATCCGAACCACAGAGATTGGAGGAAACCAGCCATACACCTATTGTATCAGGCTGATTACCCGTAAATAACTGGAAAGATGTGGGCTGGTCAAATGAGCCGGAATACTGGTGTCCGTTCGACAAATAGTAGGTATGGTTCAGGGGATTCCCGTAACTGCCAAGGGTGAGTTCTGCCACGCTGCCGGAGCAGGGCTCATCAAAATCAACCTGAAAGGCCGCTCTGGGGCGCGGTGCCACTTCAATGACACGTGAAAAATCGGCTGCACCGCAGCCATTGACCATGCTCACCCGCACCTGATAGGAGGTATCGGAAATGCCGTCGTAATAGGTGACTGGCGGCGGATTGTATCCATAATACTTCTGACCATTACCCAAATCCCAAATATACTGCCGGCCGTCATTGGGACTCAGGTTATTAAAGTAAACTGTGAGCGGAGCACAACCCGAGTCGGGAAACAAATCGAACCGGATGATACCCGGCATTTGTTCTGCGGGGATTTCGACCTGCACGTCGTCTTTGACAGTACACAGTGGTTCATTGTTGAGCGGATTAACGGTGAAAGCCGTATAGTTTACCTGATAGGTTCCCGGTTCGGAATAGTCATGCTGGAGTAATCCCGGACTGGCAGTTCCGTCACCCCAGTCAACCAGATACACCACCCCGGAAGCAGCATTGGGAGTAACCCTGATGGTTTCCCCCCTGCAGGCAGTGTCGCGGTCAACACTGAATCCTGCGGTCGGGGGGCCGTAAACAGTAACACTTCGGGTGTCACGGTTACAGGTTTCCGGCAGAGCAGGATTGATGTAGGTGTAGGCATACGATGTGTCGAGAGCGAGTTGCGAGATATCTACCACATCGCCGTTCACCGCAAAACCGCTGAAAAACCCGCCCGGAGACGCGTTGCCGAGCTGAACTGACAGCTCGGTATTGCAAACTGCCAGATCTTCACCTGCCTCTACGGCGTTACCAGGCACCACATTTACTGTGATGGAATCCGTACGGCGGCACAAATCGAAACCACGCACAAAGACCAGCAAATACGATCCTGGCGACACAGGATCGAAATAAAACCCTCCGCTGTTTTTAAAAATGTGATCACCTTCCCAAAAACCGATAATGGTATCACTGGCCTCCAGATATATCCGGTCTGTACCCGAACATAAAACCGTATCCCTGGAGTAGATCTCCACATTTTCGGGTTCAATAAAACTGGAAACCACACCTTTTTCAAAATTGCCACATGTATTGCTTGCAGAAGCAGAGATGAAATAAGGTCCATAGGCTGCATTCATCTTGACAGGGAAGGAATCCTGTACCACTCCGTTTATCCGATAAACTAGTGTAGAATCGAACGGTGAGGGTGTGAAATCTGTCTCCAGACAAGCCAGTGCCGGCGTATCAAGAGGCACATCAATGGGTACCTCCACGACTATACGAATAGTATCTGCGCGCCGGCATACCCCGGCACCCCTGAATGTTGAAATTTCAAAGGTTCCGGCAGTGTTCGGGATGAAGAATACGCCAGAAGTATCGGTATAGAAACTGCTGGCCGGCCCCGTCCAGTTACCCGGCGGGAAAGAAAGAATCTGAATGGTATCGGAGCCCGAACAGAATTTCTGATAGTCGTTAGGGTACGCAATAGCTATATTGGGGGCGGTACGAAGTGCAAATGTATCGTAGGCATGTACCTCTCCGCAAAAATTGGAATCAACGGCCTCCAGAAAATACGTATCGTTAGAAAGCGGAAGTATAACGGGAAAAGAATCGTATTCAATACCGTTAATGGTATAAATCACAGCGGTATCCAGCGGAATAGGTGTGTATTTTATAGCTGTACAGGTATCTCCCTGAGCCTGAAGACTCACCGAGGGCACTCTGATGACGTTGACTACTACTTCGGCTCTGTCATCCGCTATACAGGTGTTACTTACTTTCAGATAAATCTTGTACTTCCCCGGCCTGGAAAACTGCATGGCTATTATGTTGGTATCCGGGGCTTCAGGATCGGGATACCACTGCCAGCCATCGGAAGGTCCGTCCACACTCCACGAGAAGCTGTTGCTCGCAAAAGAATTGGCCCCGGTAAGCTGCAGGTATTCCAGAGAGTCATCCATACATATATTATACTCATTGCCAAAAACATTAATCGCATTGTTCGTGGCCGGTATCAGTTCGGCATTGGGCTGACTGGATACGGTGAAAGTACCAGAGGAACAGACGGTATCGCAGACATTGCCAACACAATAGTTTATGTTGTAGGTGCCACCGTTATTGAATGTGTATCCAAGTGTACTGCCTGTGTAGTACTGACCATCGCCCAGATCCCAGACTTCGTAGTTTACACCTGCAACCGGACAATCAACAAGGCCTCCCCCACCCCCGGGCGTAACGGAACCCTGAAAGGTGACCCCCTCATTGGCACAGGGATTGGACGACATGGCAAAGCGGGCAACAGGCGGGTTCCTGAACGTAAGTATGAATGCGCTGTTGGTGGGATCAGCCAGCGTATCGTTCAGAAATGTCTGCATCACAATGGTATAGGATTTCTGATACTTGCACGTTCCGAAGAAGTCAGACAAGTTATAAATGTGCGTCTGTTGTGCAGGATTCGGACTCCCGGGAACTACTGTATTGGTGGAATTATCGCCCCAGTCTATTTCAAAGTGGTCAATACTGTCTCTGTTCGGATCGTTCGGGTCAACGATGATGTTGACGCAAATCTCCTCCAGAGGACCGGTAATACAGTAAAACTGCACTCCATCGCAGGTTGCAATGGTAGGATTGTTGTAAGACTGGGAGAAAAGCAGCCCTGTGGTCCAGTAAACACACAGGGTTGCCAGTATTAATTTCTTCATTACCTGATCAATTGTAGAGTTCCGCTGAAAATAACAACCTGTTCATCTATGTACCTGACGGCGATGACGTACCTGTACGATCCTGCCTCGGCTTTTTGCCCCCTGAAGGTACCATCCCAGCCAAAATCAGGGTGTTCAGGCAGTATCAGACTGCTTGCATCGGTACCTCTGGCTTCAAAAACCAGTTCGTTGTATTTGTCAAACACCCTCATGTAGTCCAGACTGACCACCGAAGGGCTGCTGCTGCGCACATAAAAGACATCATTTACTTCATCTTCATTTGGAGTAAAGGCATCGGGAATGAAGATTTCGTCTTCCCTGTTTATTCTGAGTATAACCCTGACCGTATCCACCTTTACGCACCCTGCGAAGTTGGTGGCATATACATAGTACACCATTGATTTGTCTGGTGTACAAACCGGATTGCTGATCTCCGGGTTATCCAGAAATAATCCCGGTTTCCAGAGAAAACTGGCACCCGACTGATTTGAAACGGCGGTAAACTGTACTGATTCTCCCGGACGCAATTCGAAGTAATCAGGTTCGGCTACAACCTCTGCCAGCTCGGGTGTTGAAAGCAGTATCGTCGTGTCAAGCCGGCATCCAATCTGATTGAGTACCGTGATGTTGTACAGTCCGGTATCCAGCAGCTGATGGAAATCCCCGGTCTGAGCATACACAGGCGAGGTGACGGTAACAATATTGGTCGGATCGGTAGGAATCCGGAGGTCTATACCGTCTTCCGGATCACATACAGGGTCGGCGATTATTTCGGCCTGTATGGCATCGTCGAGCATCAGGACGATACGCCCGGTATCGGGGCATAGTCCGTTGTTGCTGGCAACCAGCGTTATTTCGTGTGTGCCGGCAGCAGTGATAAGCCTGGAAAAGCTGGTCTGGCCAGACACATAAACACCATTGTCCTTCCAGACAGTATTCGTAGCTGCCGGAGAAACCACCCCGAATGTGGCGGTAACAGGCACACAGGTCTGCGGAAGCTGATATATGATTTCGGCATCCGGAGTTTGTGTGACTGTGACAGGCAAGGTATCTGCATGAATACAACCATTGGGTGCAAAAACTGAAAAAACGGCAGAATACTGTCCTGCCTGCGCATACGCGTGCGTAGCCACACAACCCGGATTGAAACTGCCATCCCCAAAGCGCCAGTAACAATTCACCGGGGGCGGCGTACTGCTACCCGAGAAGGATACCTCCTTTCCGGTACAGGCTGTGTTATCTGCATCTGCCTCTATATCGGGCAGTGCCAGCACGTTGATAACTCCTGAATCCGTCGCCTTGCAACCGGGGAGCGTACTCACTGTGGCCGTAACTGCGTAAGTGCCGGGAATAGTGTATCTGTGAATGGAGGAAGACTGGCTGGAAGTCGTTCCGTCGCCGTAAGCAAGCAGAATAAACGGCGCATTGGTATTTACCTGGAAAGAAGTCTCCTCATACGCGCACACGTGCGGATCGGTTACCAGCGTAACCTCGGGGGTTGGATATACCTGAATGGGCAGGTTCATACTGTCGTACCCGCAACCATACGTATATAGTGTGGCTGTATAAACACCGGGTGTATTGAAAACAACTGAAACGGTATCGAGGAGGAAGGTATTTCCGTCAGAAAATTTCCACAGTACAGGTGCACCATTGGTTGACTGGCTGTAAAGTACTACCGGACTGCCCGTACAACGAGGGGTATTGGGAGTTCCGATGAGTGCATCTACGGCAGCAGGATGCACAACAACCTCCTGATAGGCCGTATCAGCACGGCAGATATTGGCTGACACAAGCCAGATACCGACTGTGTCGGGTTCACCGAAAGCCGTTAAATTCAAAACAGAAGAAATACCCGCAATCGCAGCAAGCGTATCTCCGGCAGATGTGTAAAAGGTGTTGGACAACGGATACCCGGAGCTCAGCAGCGAGGCTTCCAGCGGTGATCCGGAGCATATTTCACTGACAGACAGTGCAAAATCGGCTACTGGATTGGGCAACACCTTGATTGTCTGTTCCGATTCATAGAAACCACAGCCATTTGGAACACTCAGACGGATATGGTAGATGGTATCGGCAGCTCCATCCGGATAAATCACTGGTGGCGGTGTGTACCCATAGTAACTCTGTCCATTCCCGGTTTCCCACAAGTAATGGTTGTGCTGTGCGGCACTCAAATTGACAAACTGCACTGAAAGTGGCGCACAACCGGCATCGGGCTGCGCAACAAAACCAACCGCTCCCGGAGAAAGTGGCACCGGGATTTCGATGACTGCTGAATCGCTGACCGTACACAACGGCTGGCCGGTTGCAGGGTTGATGTTGTAGGCTGCATAATGAAGCAGGTAAGTGCCGGGAGCACTGTAGCTGGCCGACAAGGTATTCGTTATGCCGTTCCCCCAGTCGGTTTCATACCCCACCCCGCTGACGGCATTGGGGATAATTGTAACAAGTTCCCCCTGACAGGCTGTATCTCTGTCGGTATTGAATCCGGCCTCCGGCAGCGATCGGACAACCAGCGTAAGTTCGTCGCTCCTGCAACCCGGTGGAAAAGTAGGATTGGTATATACGTATCTATATATGGAATCGCGTTTGACCGACGCCAGATCTATCGTCGAACCCGAAACCGAGAAGCCGGTAAAAAAGCCGCCGGGAGTGAATCCGGTGATTTCAACCGATAACTCCGTTTCACAGACGTATATATCAGCACCGGCCTGAATACTGTCGGAAGGTGCCACCCGGATATTCATGGTATCGCGACTCAGACAAATTCCCGTACCGCGTGTATAAATCAGCTGGTAAGTACCTGTATCCACCGGATTGAACCAGCTTTGTCCCTGATATTTGAAAAGATGTTCGCCACTCCAGAAACCGGTGGTGTCGCTCGCCCAGAGCGGAAGTGCCGGTGTTTCGGTACATAGTGCCGTATCCGGCGACAGGATATACACCTGTTCAGGATAAATAACCAGTATTGTCGTGGAAACGGCCGTATCGGTACAGGCGTTATTTACAGTGGCCACAATATTGAACGGACTCTGCGGGGCTTCCAGTGCAACAGGAAATGAATCCCTCACCACGCCATTGATCGTGTAAACCGCCTCAGGTTCAAAAGGAGCCGGTGTGTAGTTCCAGAGCAGGCACTCCACCGAGGGTGCATCCACACTGAGCGCAACCGGTTTGTCCACCTGAACAAACAGCGTATCGGCCCGACGGCAGATACCGTAATCGCGTAAGGCGATAAACCGGTAAAAACCGGGGATATTCTGAACAAAGAATGTATCAACAGGTGTAATCTGCAGTCCGGCACCCTTCCATAAGACGGGCAAATTTGCATTCAGTCGCAAGGTATCCGGATTGACACAGACTGTGAGTTTTGAAGTGTCTGGCGATAAAATCACAACGTCTCTGGCGCTTTGCACAAGGAAGGTATCCCTTAACAACTGATAAGTACAGGTATGATTCAGTTCCGCTTCAATATGATAGGGTGTGTTGCTGACGGGCAGCAACACCGGGAAGGAGTCAGCCTGTATGCCGTTAATCCGGTAAACTGCGGCTGGCTGGTAAGGGAAAGGCGTATAGCTGAACTCCACGCACGTATCGCGCTGGGGTGCAAGCGAGAGTACAGGAGGCTCCACCACTTCAACCGTGACAATTACCGTATCAGGCTGGTTGCAAAAATTATCGGCCTTGAGTTTTATTTCATAGGTACCTGGCTCCAGAAAGATAACCCGTGCCACACTGGTATCGGGTGGATACGGATCAGGATACCAGAACCAGTTTTGCTGGCCGTCGCCAAACCACGAATAGAAATTTTCATACTGCGAAATACTTCCATCGAGCCTTATTGCTGACCAGGGTTCCTGAAAACAGACACGGTACCTCAGATTTCCGATTTGAATTGCACCCGAGTCAATAACGGCATCTGCCTGCGTGGAATTAACCGCGGCAATAACCGTGTTTCGACATACGGTATCACATACGTTACCAGCGCAGTACCTGAGCGTCTGAACACCTACAGTATCCCAGTAATAGGTGGCATTATTCCCGGTGAAGAATGTTCCATCCTGTACCAGCCATGACTGATAATTGAGGGCTTTGTCGTTACAGGGAGCATCATCATAGTTACCAATAAACCTGACCGGATCGCCCACACACGCAACATAAGGGTCCACATAAAAATTGGCTTTGGGCGGGTTGCGGAGCGTAAGTACAAATGCACTGTTGGTCACTTCGATGGAAGGCAGGGTATGATATGTCCGGAGTATAACAATATAATACCCCTGATAAATACAGGAGTCTGCGAATTCAGTCAGGTCGTACAGATGCGTCTGAACGGGCGGATTAAGTCCGCCGGGTATGACAGTCAGCGCGGTGCTGTCGCCCCAGTCAATTTCAAAATGATCAATAAAAGCGAGGTTACTGTAGGCCGGGTCCACCACTATTTCTACGCATGCCTCCATGGTATCGGCAACCACACACAAGTACTGTTTGCCATCACAGGCTGCGATAGTAGGGTTGTTGTTCTGCGCGTGTACAGAGCCGCACAATACAAACAAAAGTATGAAAAAAGGAGCGCTGACGTATTTCACAATGAAAAAATGCTTTCCACAAATACAGAATAGCAAAATGCTATCCATGCAAACGTACAAATAAAACAAAATAAAAATACGATTTGGTCATTAATATTCATGCTGTCTGTGAATATGACCCGCTTTCGGGTGTACGCCGTTTTGATAATCCGGCGTACATTTGCACCTCATTATTGTCTAACATCCGGGATTCTGTCCGAGTACTCCCGAAAACGCATTATTATGAAGAATCTTCCGCTCATTCTCAATATTGTTCTCTTTGCACTCGTAGGCCATCTGTACTATCTGAACTCCAAAAGTTCGAAGCCGATTGTTGCCCCTCCGGCTTCTCTCGCAGGTGGCGCACGTATCGCTTTTGTAAATGCCGATACCCTCGATGCCAAATACGAGTGGCTTAAACAGCAGAAAGAGTCTATTAAACAGCGTATTGAGAGCGAACAGAAAAAACTGGTTGCAGAGGAAGAGTCATTGATGCGCGACGCTCAGTCGTTTCAGGAAAAATTCCAGAGCGGTACCATGACACAGGCAGATGCGGAAAAAACCGATGCCGCCCTCCGTTCGCGCGCGCAGAAGCTGGAAGAAAAGAAAAACAAACTGAGTGAGTCGCTGGCCGAAGAACAGAAAAAAGCCTTCGACGACCTGTACGCCAATGTAGAGGCACAACTCAAAACGCTCTCCGACCAGATTGGATACGACTACATTCTGTCTTATACCCGGGGCGGACAAATCCTGATGGCCAACGACAGCCTCGATATTACCACGCAGGTACTCGATTTGCTCAACAATAAGAAGTAGTTCAGCGTGACTCTCAGGCCCGCTACGGAAGCTGATATCCCGCTCATTGCCGAAATGGCCAGAAGAATATGGCTCGATTATTATCCGGCTATCGTGAGCGTGGAACAGGTGGAATACATGCTGGAACGTTTTTACGATGCTGCTGCCCTCGCTGAACAGATGCGCAGCGGACAGGTTTTTTACCTGCCCGAAACAGAACAGGGTGTCATTGGCTACCTGTCGGTCAGTGAAACGGAGCCGGGAGGTTATTTCCTGCACAAATTCTATATTGACAATGGTTTGCGCGGCAAAGGAACCGGGCGGGCAGTACTTCGGTTGCTTGAGAATACGCTTCCGGAAATGAAGGTACTCCGCCTGAATGTGAACCGCATGAATTACCAGAGTATCAATTTTTACTTCAAAACAGGTTTCACGATTGAAAGCTGTCTGGATATACCTATCGGAAACGGTTATGAAATGAACGATTTCCGAATGGTTCTCCGTATTCCTTGAACCTTATGAACAATACCGGACGCGCCTATCTGGCACTGGCTGCACTGTGTGTTATCTGGGGAACCACCTACACGGCCATCAAGTATGCCATCCGCGATTTTCCTCCGTTCCTGATGGTGGCAATCCGGCAGACGTCTGCAGGTATCATACTAGTTGCATGGGCTATGCTGGCCGGCAAATGGACGTGGACCGGACGAAAATACGCACTCAGGCAGGCCCTCACCGGAATAGCCACCATAACCGGTGGCAACGGTTTCATCTGCTGGGGAATGCAGTATGTATCTTCAGGGCTGGCTGCTATCATCGGAGCTCTGACCCCGGTAGTGGTGGTACTGATCAATGTATTCTGGCAAGGTTCCGAAAGAATTAATGGAAGGGTTGTCTCCGGAGTTCTTCTTGGTTTCGGCGGACTCGGTTTTATCTTCAGCGACGGATGGGCAGATTTCGCACGCCCCGAATATCAGCTGGGTATCGCCGGTTGTTTTGCCTCCTGTATTACCTGGTCGCTTGGCACGGTAATGTCCAAACAGTGGAATTCACTGGAAGTATCGCCTCTGGTAAATGCCGGTATGCAGGTGCTCGCCGGTGGTATCGGAGGTATTGTAATGAGCCTGCTTTTCGACACATCCTCCCACATAAATCACACTACAGAAGGCTGGGCGGCCATTGTATATCTGGCCTGCATTGGATCGGCACTGGCTTTCACACTGTACATGTTTATACTGAAACACCTGAGTGCCACGGTTTCCTCACTTTACACCTACATCAATCCAATTGTGGCAATCCTGCTCGGATGGCTGTTTCTGGGGGAAAAACTCACCGCAATGGTATCGCTCGGAATGGTCATAACCATTGCAGGAGTATGGCTGGTGAACTCCGGACACAGGCAGGTGTCAAGATCAAAATGACTTGCACCGACGGGACAAGAACATATTGCTCTGATCCGCTCTATCCTTTAGAAAAGCAGCCTTGCGGCCATTCAGATTATAGCAATCAAGATGGCTGGCATTTCGGAAGATACTGTCGAGAATGGCAATCATCCTGCTATGCCCTTCGCTTGGTACTGCAGGTCCGGATCGGGAGTTGTCATCATTACAGGAAAACAAAAGGGCTGTTGCCACGGCAAGTGCAATCAGGCAGAGTCTGGAATATATCATGTGTGTTGTTTGTAAGTTTGTAATGCTGAACCTTTACTAAAATCCGGCATAAGAACGCAGAAAAAAGCAAAAGATTTGCAAATGCCGAAGACATATTCCGTTATTTGCCACTCAATCATTTTCAACAAACAAAAATAAGTACTTCTGTGAACAATACACCAA
>JBEGNB010000303.1:0-3769 GCA_041182785.1 Bacteroidota bacterium | reverse complement strand
GCTGGTGCCTGCGCCTATGTAAAAAAGCCGGCCTCCTTCTTTCATTTTGGGGACGATTGCTTCTACAAGCGCCTCCACCTGCGGGATAGCCCTGGCTACGGCGTGCGGTACAGACTGATCTTCTGCATTGATATTACTGAGCAGTTCCAGCGTGCTCATTTGTTCCAGATGGCGATACTTTGAGGCCGATTCAGTTATTTTTTCCATAAAAGATGATCAGGAGCGTTTTTTGTAAGTCAGAACAGCCAGTGAATTGGCAACCACGGCGTAGGTCAGAATAGTAAAATAGTTGGTCTGAATATCCCGAAAACTCGCTCCCTTCAACAGAACGAGTCGCATGAATTCAACGAAATACCTGAGCGGGTTGACAGTATTTATCCATTGTGCCCATACCGGCATACTGTCGAGGGGTGTGAACAGGCCACTCATCATCATGAATATGAGCATAAAAAACCAGGCGGTGAACATGGCCTGCTGCTGTGTATCTGAAAAATTGGATATCAGAAAGCCGATTCCAAGCATACAGGGAGTGTAAGTGGCCGTGTAGGCAAATATCAGCTTGAGATCACCCACAATCGGTATGTTGAATGCCAGTTTCCCGACGATCAGTCCGATAGAAACAATGACGAGCGACAGCAACCAGAAGGGCAGCAGCTTTCCGAGAATGAACTGCCATTTTCGGACCGGAGTGACATTCAGTTGCTCAATGGTACCAATCTCCCGCTCCCGTACAATATTGAGTGCCGTCAGGAAACATATCAGCAAGGAGACAATCGTTCCCAGGATACCGGGTACCATGAAAGTCTTGTAGTCGAGTCGTGGATTATACCAATTGCTGTAAACCACCTGAATACCAGCCGTTGGCGCGGAAATCTGGCTGGTCGCAAAATCCCTGACAATATTTTGTGCATAGCCGAGACCGAGTCCGGCCTTTACCGCATTGATGGCATTGGCGGTGAGCGATACTGACGACTGGCCCTGTCTGACCATATCGCGTTCGAAGTTGGCAGGTATTTCAAGAATCATATCGGCCTCATCCCTTTCCATGGAGGCATCAGCCTCGGCACCCGAAAAAGTGAATTCCTGTAATTTAAAATAGCCCGAGCCGGCAATTTTTGATGTAAGCTGCCGCGATAACGGGCTCAGGTCGTGATCTACCACCGTCAACGCCAGATTTTTTATTTCGTAGTTGGCAGCAAAGGAGAGGAGGAGCGTTTGCACAATGGGCATAATCAGGAGCAAGGGCAACATGGTTTTGTTGCGAAAAATCTGCAAAAACTCCTTCTGGACGAGAAAAATGACGGTACGCATGAATAAAAAAATCTCCCCGAAAGATGCAGACTTTCGGGGAGATTTCGGGTATTGAGAAAAGAAAACCTTTAATAATTCACCTGGAGCTGAACTCGAAGGAAGTTACCCTTCTCATCGTAATCAGTCTTGAAATCGCTGTATTTTCGGTGGCTGATTACATAAGAGAGCGTTAGTTCGAGATTTTTGATGAATTGCCATTCAGCCCCTATTTCCGTTTCTTTCAAGTCATAGTAACGTGCATCAGTCTCCTGTTTTTTACCGCCTTCATATACCTGATAGCGTGCAAAGGGAGTAAGCCACTGATCTTTTTTCAGTTTTGCACGCCAGGATGCCATAACATAGCCTCCTTTCAGATTGCGTGTTTCAATGGAGTCGGATGCAGGATTGAAACCCGGACCTTTTCCGATATTGTATTCAGCCTGAATACCGAATGGCTGCGGATAAAGCACAAAAGATGCACCCAATCTGCGTTCATCGTACATGGGCACTGACAAAGACTTGACGCCTGAAGAAAGTCTGTCCTTTGCAATAGTGTACTTACCGGAATAGGCCTGCAAACCGGGTTCTATGATCTGACGACCAATCGTAACAGGATAAGATGCCCGGACAACAGCATGAAGATTGTCATTCAATTCGGGTCTGTTGGTAGTCTGACCGTTGTAAAGTCCGAAACCCAGAACACCATAGTCACCGGATCCTTTCAACCCGTCGTTGACCAGCGTTTTAAAAAGCTCGCGGACCGATTGCGGGGCATAATAAAAGAACGCTCCCATATCGCGCTCATTGGGTGCTGCGGAATTAAACGCATCCACCCGGTCGAGCGGGAGGCGATTTGAGCTTGACTGAAGATTTTCGAATCCATAGGGCACCTTACTCTGACCAACCCGCAGTCGAAACTCCTTTTTGGCATCAAATGCATAGTCAGCATAAGCATCGCGCACCTGAAGAAAGTGCTTGTTGACATCCGAAGCATCGGCGGAATAATCGAACTGGAGATAGAGGAATACCCTTTCGTGGATATCGCCGCTGAGGATAAGTCGCGCCCGACGGAAAGTAAATCCCTGATTTTTTCCGATACTCCTGTCGCACTGTTCACAATTAAGATCAGGATTGGTTTCCAGCAAGCGGTTATAACGGAACTGAGAGTAACCCCTCAGACTTATTTTGTCATACCATTTGCTGCTGGAAGGAACTTTTGGTGTTTCGGTTTTACTGGCGGGTGCAGAAGAGGGTGCAGCGGGCTGCTGAGCATTTGCCATTGTGTTGAAAAGGCAAACGAACAGCACAGCTACGCAATGACGTAACAGCATGGAGAGTCAGGTTAGGAACAGACTTGAAAAATTGGATACAGATCAGTGGTTTCCGGAGTTACGCGGAACGCATCAGATAATCATTCTGAACAGATAGAACAAAATTGCAGCGCCGGCAAAACAAACCGGGAGGGTGAGTACCCAGGCCAGTGCAATATTGGTGATTGTCTTTCGGCGCAGATTCTTGACACCGCCATCGGCGACCATAGTACCTGCAATACCCGAGGACAACACGTGCGTTGTACTCACAGGAAGTCCATAGTAACTGCTCACACCGATAGTGGCTGCTGCGCAGAGTTCGGCACTGGCGCCCTGAGCATAAGTGAGGTGCGTTTTACCGATTTTCTCACCAATAGTAACTACAATACGCTTCCACCCAATCATGGTACCTACGCCCAGGCACAGAGAAACGAGAAACACTACCCAGGTAAGGCGGTACTCATAGGCAGTAGTCAGGCCTTTCATTTCAGCCTTGACAACTTTTGCCGTGGCTCCGGAGAGCACCTGGGTCTTCAGGCTGGCTTCCAGTTTTTTATTCAGATCCTGCACACCTTTTCTTACTGCAAAAACCTGGGTTTTGCTCTTGTTATCGAGTGTGTCAATGGCTGAATTCAGGTTGGTACAAAAAGCAATCAGTGGAGCGTGGAAGGCGAGCCGCGAACTGTCTGCGGCAACTTCGCTGCTCAATGCCGATTGTACATTGACAATGTGATTCTTGACTTCATCCTTTGAAAAGTTCGGGTTAAGTGCGAACTGCATAGGCATGAAAGCAATCAGTACAACCATCAGCAGGCCAACACCTTTTTGTCCGTCATTATTCCCGTGAAAGTAGCTCACCAGCGTGCAGGTGGTAATCAGGATAGCCCGAATCCATACTGGCGGTGCCTTTTTGGTATCATCAGGTGACTTGAAAATGGTCTTCTTTTTGACCAGCACCCTGAGCAGAAACATTAGTCCGATAGCCAGAGAAAAACCAAAAAGCGGAGAAACAAGCAGGGAAAGACCAATATCCTTGGCTTTATCCCAGTTTGGACCAATGCCGCCATGAATACTGAAAAAAGCGAAACCGCCCCCCAAAAGAGCACCAATCATGGTGTGTGAACTGGAACAGGGAATACCGAAATACCACGTTCCCAGATTCCAGGCGA
>JBEGNB010000302.1:0-33717 GCA_041182785.1 Bacteroidota bacterium | reverse complement strand
GTCATTACAAACGATACGGGGTGTTTTGTCGGAATATTCGTAATCGAGCGACCCACCCCTGATTTTCCAGGTTACGGAGCCGCCTTCACCGCTTTTGAGTGCCTTTCCGTTCATCATGTCCGATGAAAATTCGAGATACTGACTGATGGGTTTGGTACGGCCTTTTTCGACACCCGCGATTACGGTTTCGGAGAAGGCATGCCACCGGGTAAACATGGCCGTATCGGGGTTCGACTTGGCGCCGGTGACGGCGTCAATATAATTCTTGTAGTAGGGGAATGGTGCCATATTCTGGGCGCCGAGCATATTGGAGAGCCGAATGATTCGCCGGATATCGTCGTCTCTGAAAATACCCGATTTATACATCTTGTTGAATACGGCGAAGGACTCCTCCATGTCGGGGCGTTTGTTCTGGGTCATGAATTCGCCCAGTTTGACGACAAATTCGTTGGGGTTTTCCGGAAACTTCGCGGGTGCCTGCGCGTTCAGGTGCGAGAAGAATCCTGAAATCGCCCACAATGCGAAAATAATAGCGGCAGTAGTTTGTTTCATCATATTCATTTCAACTCAAAACGTCTTTGGAAGGAAATTGGTGTAAAGGAGGGTTACTGTAACTTTTCATTCCGGGCGTGGCGTTCCGCATCGCGGCCGGTTTTCTTTTCCAGGTTTTTCCGGAGAGCCTCTGTAAGATCCGTACCGGTCTGGTTGGCCAGGCAAATGAGTACGAACAGCACGTCGGCCATTTCGTCGGACAGATCTTCCCGGGCGGTAGCTGCTTTTTCGCTGTTTTTGAATGATTGTTCACCATACAGGCGCGCCATCAGACGTGCCACCTCGCCGACCTCTTCCATGAGTATGGCGGTATTGGTAAGTTCGGAGAAATACCTGACTCCTATGGTTCGTATCCAGGTATCAACTGTTTCCTGAGCCTGTTGAATTGTCATCGGGTTAAAATTTTTTATTTGTCCGGCGCAAACCTAATACTATAAATAAACGTATTCAACAATAATACCGGGATGGTGTTTCATGTGTATGTTTCTCTTCAAGCGAATCTTCCATAAAAAGAAAATTCATGCTGATTTGTTCGATCGCCTTGAGTATGAGGCCTCGGATGAGCTGGCTCTGCTTGCGGAGTTGGGGCCACAGGGTTTTGGCACTGAACACCTGATTGAGTTACACGCGCAGGTGTGTACCCGAATAATCATGCAAAAAAGATCACTCAGCCTGTCCACTGCGGTAGGAGCGCTGTCTGCAGGGTGGGTTTTGCTGGGCCTTCTCGCCTGGTTTATGAACAGTGATCTGCTTTCAATGGCCTCCTTTGCTGCTTCCATTATTTGTATGCTGGTGTTTGCCGGTATGGTAGCGCAAACATACAAGCGTTACGGTACACACGGACAACTGGTGTACACCAGGCTCATTATTGAGGATGAGTTGCGGAGTCGCCGCGAGCGGGTACGTCGGCAGCATGAAGGCTGGTAAGATCAGCGAAGAGATCCAAGGCCGGTTATTTCCCTTACTTCTTTCAGCGTTTTCTGTGCACGCTTGCGTATTTCTGAGGAAGACGCCTGTATTTGCTCCTTGACGGCCTTTTTATCGGCCTGGAGGGCGGCGAGTTTTTCCCTGAACGGATTCACCAGTCCGACCACCGCGTTGGCTACTTCTTCCTTGAGAGAAGAGTACTTGAGTGCTCCTGCGGAGTAGTCGGCCATGAGTGCGTTATGTGCGTCGGTATGGCCACAGGCGCGCAGCAATTCGAAGAGATTCTGGACACCGGCGCTCATTTCTCCGGCGGGCGTATCGCCGGTATCGGTGACAGCAGATTTGATTTGTTTGCGTACGCGATCCTCTTCGCCAAAGAGATTGATATAGTGTTTCTCTCCCAGGCTCTTGCTCATTTTCCGGTTTGGATCGGCTGGCGATAGAATTTTGGGCGTTTCAGTGAAGAGTGGCTCCGGGTGAATAAAGTATTCTTTGCCAAACTGGTGATTGAAACGCTGGGCGATGTTGCGCGACAATTCGAGGTGCTGCTCCTGGTCCTTTCCTACCGGCACGTAGTCGGCGTGGTAAATCAGGATATCGGCAGCCTGAAGTACCGGATAGGCAAACAGCCCCAGACTAACAAAGGAGTCTTTGTCGGTTTCGCGGAGCTGGTCAGTTTTGTCCTTGAACTGCGTCATTCGGGTAAGCTCGCCATAGCTGGTGGTGCAGCCCAGAATCCAGGAGAGTTCCACGTGTTCGGGCACGAGGCTCTGCACAAATATATTTTCCGGTTTAATGCCGCAGGCGAGCAGATAGAATACCATTTTCCAGGTGTTCTCGCGGAGCTGGACAGCATTGTACGGCATGGTCATGGAGTGGTAGTCCACCACGCCATAGGTACAGTTATACTCATCCTGAAGTCGTACCCAGTTTTGTACGGCACCGAAGTAATTTCCAAGGTGTAAGTCGCCGGTGGGCTGAATGCAGGAGAGGACATTTTTCATGATGCAGAAAAATTAGACAGTAGCTATGACAGATATTTCAACATTTACAAATCGCGGAAGTTCGGCGACCTGTACCAGTTCGCGGGCGGGTGCCCATTCCGGATTGAAATACTCGCCATAGACGGCATTGATACGGCCGAACATGTTCATATCTTTCACGAATACGGAAGCTTTCAGCACTTTTTCGAAACTGCTGCCGGCTGCTTCCAGAATGGCCTGTACGTTTTGCAATACACGGTGAGTCTCGGCCTCGATATTGTCGAGTACCAGTTCGCCGGTTGCCGGGTCGAGCGCAATTTGTCCGGAAACGAACAGCATCCCGTTAAACAGTGTTGACTGATTATACGGACCTATAGGGGCCGGAGCCGATGGAGTATTGATAATCTGCTTCATCGCAATCGGATATTGATGGTTGAAATACAGAATGCTGTTTACAGGTGTTTTTCAGAAAAACAGGAAAAGCCCCATATCATCCCTGGTGGGACTGGAGCCTTCGAGTTCCTGAAAAGGCGATTGCGGTAATGCAGGATTACTCTTGCACCACGCCTGACTCCCGGGCCGGTACGAGTACGTGACCGCGGTAGTAGATAGCGCCCTCCACGCTGTATGCGCGGTGCAGACGGTGGGTTTCACCCGTTGTCTTGCAGGAGCCGAGTGTTGGCATTTCAGCTTTGTCGTGTGTGCGGCGCGCGCGCTTGCGGCGCTTCGAGTGCCGCCATTTAGGATTTGGCATGACCTATTTTCGTTGTGGCTGTTATGGCAGCCGCTTATGAATCAATTAATTTCCTTTCAAAGGATTCAGCGCATCCCATACAGATGAGCCTTTATCATCTTCTCCATCCCGGGAGAGGCGCCTGAGCACCTCGAAATTGCAGGGTGGTTCTGAGTCTTCCTGACAATCGTACACGTTCGTGATTGGCAATGACAATACAGCAAACTCGTACATATAACTGGAGAGGTTGAATTCTGAAGAATCGGGGTGTATGAAAACCACCTCATCTTCTGTTTCGCCCTCCGCGTCTCCGAACTTTACGATCAACTGCCGCTCATCTTCGAGTGGCATATTGATATCGGCTGTACAACGGTCACATTCAGTCCTGATGTACCCCGACATTTCAAAGTCGAAAAGCAGCATATCGGAGCGCCTGTCTAGCTCAACTTTGAATTCCAGCGATGAATCGCCGATCGGGGAGTCTTCAAAAAGAGCAAAAAAGGAGCCATCAACTACAAAATTGAACGAATGGAACCCTACTTTCAGGCCTTTGATAGGTATGGAGTATGGTGAAAATGCGTTCATTCTGGCGTCTGCTTTTAGAAACGGGCCGCAAAGGTAGCATTATTGGCGGTTTATGCAAATAAATAAATTAAAAAGTCTGCTTTAAAAATCATTTCACTTGCAATAGTGTGTCAACGCCAGTACTTTTCGGCCAAATAGCGGACAAGTCATTATGAAACTGGGTACCCTGAAGTATTTGCTGGTTTACATCACTCCGGTGGTTGTATTTTTTTCGATCAGGTCTGCGGACTGGTGGTCGTATTTTGCGGTGGCACTGCTTTTTGGCGTGTTGCCTTTCATGGAGCTTTTTTCCCGGGGTTCCAACCGGAATCTTGACGAAGTGGAGGAGGAGGCTGCCACGAATAACCGTGTTTACGACCTGATTATTTACGGTTTGCTGCCTGCACAGTATCTGATTCTGGTTTATTTTCTTGTTCAGATCGGACAGGAGGGTCTTCCTGTGTACGCGCGGGCGGGTATGACAATCGCCTTCGGTCTTTCCTGTGGCGTGTTGGGTATCAATGCTGCTCACGAGCTGGGTCATCGCAATACCCGTTATGAACAGCTGATGAGCAAGGTTCTTCTGCTTTCCACGCTTTACATGCACTTTTTCATAGAGCATAACCGGGGGCACCACAAAAATGTATCAACAGAAGAGGATCCGGCCACAAGTCGTTACGGAGAAACACTATACGGATTCTACGTGCGTACGATTCGAGACAGCTGGTTGTCGGCGTGGCGTCTGGAAGCCGACAGGCTCCGGAAGGAGGGGCTGTCGTTCTGGTCGTGGAACAACGAGATGCTGCGGTTTCAGGTAATCCAGCTCGCGTTCGTGTCTGTTATTTATATGGTTTTCGGGTTTTTCGTACTGTGTCACTTTCTGGTGGGTGCCGCTATCGGAGCTCTGCTGCTTGAAACAGTGAATTATATCGAGCATTACGGACTGATGCGCAGAAAGACGGGCGGCAGATATGAGCGGACGCTGCCGGCTCATTCCTGGAACTCCAACCACCCTATCGGCCGTCTGATGTTGCTCGAGCTCTCCCGGCATTCCGATCACCACTTTATGGCCAACAGGAAGTATCAGGTACTTCGTCACTTCGACGACAGCCCGCAAATGCCTACCGGTTATCCCGGCATGATGCTGCTGGCCCTGATACCGCCGCTGTGGTTTCGGGTGATGCACCGGGAGATAGAAAAATACCGGGCCGGGGGTGTTATCGCATAATTGTCAGTATTTCTCCGAGAACCGGCGCGCCAGTTGTTTGTGTTTGTTGTCGAGACTGATTTCACGGCCCTGAATGAACGCCTGGGTGACTATGCACGTAAGCATGTCGAGCGCGTCTCCTTCACTGATGAACAGGGTGGCATCTTTTCCGACTTCGAGAGAGCCGCATGTTTTGTCAATACCGAGAATTCTGGCTGCGTTCAGTGTGATGGCACTCACAGCAGTTTCTCTGGGCAGTCCGTAGGCGCACATCTGTCCGGCCTGGAAGGGCAGGTTCCGCTGGCGCCATCCGCCAATGCCGGTTACTGTGAAGAGGACGCCCCCTTCGTTCAGTTGCGTACCTGTTTTGTATGCCTGGTCCACATCGTCGTCGTCGCGGCGCGGCAGACTTTGAGGTGGAAACAGCACTACCGGTGTGTTGTGTGATTTCAGGAAGTCGGTTATCCGCCAGCTCTCTTCTCCACCTGCGATGACCGGATTGACGCCGATGCTTTCTGCGAAGAGTACGGCATCCTGTATGGTGCGCACGCTGCCCGTACGGATGAAGAGCGACTGTTTTTTATCAAAAAGGCCCTTCATAGCCTCAAATTTGAGGTTTTTCGTCTCCTGACTGGCCTGTTTTACATACGCTTTTGCCTCGTCGAAGAAGCGGCGTATATCTTGTACCTCTTTGTCGTACTGTTCGTTTTTGCCGCTTCCCGAGCGAGCGGATGGCCAGTTCAGCCAGATGGCATCGTCTGCTTTGTAGGCTGCATCTTCCCAGTTCCACGCATCGAGTTGTACGATGGAGGAGGATCCGGATATGGTACCACCCTCTGGTGCCGGCTGCGTCATCAGGATACCGTTGGAGCGTACGGTGGGCAGTACATCGGAATCGGTATTATAGGCTACTAGTGCTCGGAGGTTCGGGTTGAAAGCGCCCACATCGGAGAAATCAACAGTGGCGCGTGCAGCGTCAATTTCGACCAGTCCGAGCCGGGTGCCCAGCGCGATGAATCCGGGATACACGTGTTTGCCAGTAGCATCTATGACTTTTGAAAATTTTGTGCGGTCGAGACGGATAGTGGTTGCGTCGGCCACCATGGTCAGTTTGCCATTCTCGAAGCTGACGGCGCTGTTGGCTATCACTTCACCGTTGCCCAGGTGTGCTGTGGCCCCGGTGATGAGGATACTTCCGGTTTGCGCTTTTGCAGGAACAGGGCGCTGCGAGAACAGCGGTGCTGCCGACAGCAGCAGGGTGAAGATGAGAAGAGTGCGAGAGGTCATGTGTCTGAAATGGTTTGGCCAAAGATACAGGTGGAGTGCCCGGACGTTGTATTAACGGCGCAAGGTAAGCTGATTTTATTCATCATTGCGGAGAACGGCCTTTACATTCCACCAGCCTTTCTCGATAACGCAATTATTTTTTTCATAAAAATTCACTGCTGGCTCGTTCCAGTCGAGTACCTGCCATTTCACCAGTCTGCAGTTTCTTCTTTTGCCTTCTTCGACAAACCGGTTGAAAAGCAGTTGTCCCACGCCCTTTCCACGCCATGCTTCATTTACCACAAAGTCGTCGAGGTAAAGCATGCGGCCTTTCCAGGTGGAGTAGGCCTCGAAGAAGAGTACCATGCCTACTACAATCCCGTTTTCTTCGGCCACCATACATTCGAAGCGTCCGTCGAGGAAGTCGCGCAGGTATTCTTCGGGGGTGGTTTTTACTGCTTCCGGTTCGCGTTCATAGACTGCCAGTTCATATACCAGTGCGTGAACGGCGGGCATGTCGGAAGCTGTTGCTGTACGGATCTGCATATCAGAGGTTTTTCCGGCGATAAAGTTAAGGATGGTTGCTCACAGCGTATGAAGTGTTCAGCTTTTTCGTGCGATAGCCCTGAATACTTCGTCCATGTTGGTTGCATTGTACTGTTTTTTCAGTTGTGCGGGCGTGTCGAGCGCTTCAATGCGGCCGTCCACCATCATACTGAGCCGGTCGCAGTATTCGGCCTCTTCCATATAGTGAGTGGTGACCATGAGCGTCACCCCGTCGGCAGCTGCCTGGTATATCAGTTCCCAGAATTGTCTGCGCGTGAGCGGGTCAACGCCCGAAGTGGGTTCGTCAAGAAATACCACGCGGGGTTCGTGAATCAGGGCAGCCGAGAAGGCCAGTTTTTGTTTCCAGCCCAGCGGGAGCGAACCGACGAGTTTGTCGGCTTCTCCGGTGATGTCCAGTTTCCGGAGCAGATCGTCGGTTTTGGTGCGTATGGCCGATCTCGAAAGCCCGTAAATGCCGCCGAAAAGGCGTATGTTTTCCCGAATGGACAAGTCTTCGTACAGACTGAACTTCTGGCTCATGTAGCCTATGCGTTTTTTGACCATTTCGGGATACTTCCACACGTCGAAACCTGCCACGGTGGCCATACCGGAGGTGGGAGCAAGCAGGCCGGTCAGCATGCGCAGGGCGGTGGTTTTCCCGGCGCCGTTTGCACCGAGGAAACCAAAGATTTCACCCTGCATGACTTCGAATGAAATCTCGTTCACGGCGGTGAAGCTGCCGAATTTCCGGGTGAGCCTGTCGGTGGTGATTACTACTGCCATTATTGCTTCATATATTCGATAAAACAGTCCTCAATGGTGGCCTCAGCCGGCAGCAGTTCTGTCTGTCGGTGTCCTTTTTCATCCAGATAGGCCCGGATACGCATCTCCGTGCCTGAGTCGTCGTCGGAGGGATACAGCTTCAGTCGGGCGAAAGAACCGAAAGCATAGCAATCCGCGGCGCCTTCAAAGCGTCTCAGATCTTCTATCAGGCGGTGCATTTCGGCCGAGCGAACGGCCCATAGCGGGTAACGGAAAGAGCGCACTACCCCTTCCGGGGTGTCAACTGCCATTACCCGGCCCTCCTGAAGGAGTGCCACGCGGTCGCAGAGGGCGGCTTCATCCATATTGGGCGTACTCACGAGCATGGTAATGCCTTCCTTGCGCAGGGAGCCCAGCATTTCCCAGAACTCCTGCCTCGATACGGGATCAACGCCGGTACCGGGCTCATCGAGCAGCAGTATTTCGGGTCGGTGAATGAGGGCGCAGCTGAGTGCCAGTTTCTGCTTCATACCTCCCGACAAGTCGCCTGCCCTCCGGTTTTTAAAGGGTTCAATCTGTGAATAAATCGGGGCTATCAGGTCGTAATTTTCCTGAATAGCGGTTCCGAAAACCGATGCGAAGAACCGCAGATTTTCCTCCACGGTGAGATCCTGATAGAGGGAGAACTTGCCGGGCATATAACCCAGCTTCAGGCGGAGAGAGCGATAGTCTTTCACTATGTCGAGTCCGGCAACACGGGCTGTTCCGGCGTCCGGCAGCAGGAGTGTTGCCAGTATGCGGAAGAGCGTGGTTTTGCCCGCGCCGTCGGGACCAATCAGGCCGAAGATTTCGCCTGGATGTATATCGAAAGAGACATTGTCGAGTGCCCTGACGGCACCGAATTGTTTTGAAATGCCCAGTATTTCCAGGTTGGCAGCCACTGCTCGAATTTTGATTGAAATGTACGATTATTATTTGATTCGGGCTACACCTTTATTACTGAAGCCGGTTCAGGAATTTTTCCTTCTTCCAGTGTGTAGCAGTAGGCTTCCTTGAGGTCTGCCTTGCCGCTGTCACAATAAATGAGCAGGCGTTTTCCGTCGGTGCGGGTTTTTACGATGCCATAGGCTATCCGGCTGAATGCGAAGAACGGCCCCCGTTCTTTGTCCTCTGCTGTATCTGTGAGTCTGGCCCAGCCCTCCACATTGAAAAATGCCGCCAGTTCCGTGACAAATATGAGTGGCTCTTCCACACGCGCGTGCCTGCCCAGCGCACCTACAAGACTGGCTCTGGGGTGGATGTATTCTTTTTTTGCCGATTCGTCGCCACTCGACACGATGCTCGCTACCGGTGCCGCACATTTCAGAAATGCGCCGGAGAAGTCGGCTGAACCGTGGTGAGGAACCTTGAAGATTTCCGATTCGAGGCTGATTTCGCCGCTGATATGTCTGGAGGCAAGTGTTCGACTGGCCTCATCGTTGAGATCGCCGGTGAACAGGTATCTGCAGGCGCCGTATTTCAGCTGAAACACCACCGATTGTCCGTTGATGGTATGAGAGGCCGACAAGCCTTTGAAAGAAGATGTGTCGGTACTCATGGATTCGTGCCCGGTTCTCGGGCCTTTGGGGGGAGCGCCGAGAAATTTCAGTCCCCTGACGTTTCCTTTTTCTGTAATAAAAGGTCCGAGTACGGATATTTTCAGATTATCCTTGTTGAAAAAATCGAAAGCCTTGTCGTCGCCGAAGGAAAGCCGGCGAAACTGTACGGGCTTGCGTTTGTTCCAGGCTTCGAGGGCTTTTTTCCAGGCCAGGAAATTTTTGTTCATTTCCTTGTCGGGCACTTCGAGCAGGTTTTCTGCCAGACCGGTTACGATGGTGTCTTTTCCGGATTTGACGGTGGGTCCCAGCATGTCTTTCTCGGGTACCGATTTCCCGTTGATGGAAGAGGGACGCTTGACCAGTCCGTTGTGATATACGCGTTCCGGTGCTATGAACAGTCGTTTCAGCGGGTCGGCGTGGGTTTCCGACTTGTAGATTTCGGTCAGGCCACTGAAGTGGTCGGCGTCTCCGTGCGTGACGAGGACACAGTCAACGGGTTGGGGTCGGGCCTCGCTGCTTCCCCTGAAACGAGCGGCGAGGTAGCGTGCAAACAGCTGGTTGTCGCCGCCATCCACCAGAATAATTTTCCCGTCGGGGCTCTCGATGACCGAACCATCGCCCTGCTGTACGTCCACAAAGTTGACCTTGAGTACTTTGTTTTGTTCGCGCGGGATAAACAGGTTTGCTGTTTTGATGCCCGATGATTTTGGCGGACAGATATAACCGGCTGCCGGAGCCGGCACAATACTTCCGTCGGGCTTTTTTTCGAACCGGACTGTGCTGATGCGTACATAGCCGGCAGTTACCTCCTCCACTTCCACGGCATCGCCCCAGGCGAGTGTGGTGAGCAATTCGCTGTCGCGATCGGGTTTGGCGAACACATCGGCCAGGTCAACATTCAGAACAGACAGGGGCATGAGAAAGATGTTTACTGGGTGAATACGGCTGCTTCCACGCCTTTGTCTTCCAGTTTTTCGACGGTGCGCTGTGCTGCGGCCTTGTCGCTGGTTCTGGAAACGAGTACGGTGAATTTGCCGTCTTTGGTTTTGATGATTTCGGCGTCCGGAAATCCTGCGTTGATGACCTCCTCCAGGCGCTCGCGTGCGCCCTCCACGTACAGGAAGGTGCCAGCTCGCACCACCCATTTTTTTGTTGCGGCAGGTGTCGGTTTGGGCGCTGTTGCCGGTTTTGGGGTGTTTGTTTTCGGCGCGTCCGTTTTTGCCGGGGCTGTCGAAGCCGGGGGTGCCGGTTTGGCAACGGGTGCCGGTTTATCTGCCGGCTGTGTGGCCGGACTTGCCGGCCGGGTTTCCTTCGCGGTGACTTCCGGCTTTTCGGCATCGGCACTGTTTTCGGAGAAAGAGGAGCCACCTTCTGTCGAAGCGCCTGCTCCGATATCAGTGCGGTACGTTTTATTGATTTCGTTGTCCACTTCCAGTTTATCCTGTTCCATCTCTATCTGTTCCTTTCGTTTCTGACAGTAGAGATAGACTGAGGAGAAGAGAATTATGAAGAGGGCGCCGTACAGTGCCAGTGTGATGCCTTTGTTTTGCATAGGGAGTAAATTGAAGGTGTGAGGATGATTATCTGCCTGCTTCCCAGGCATTGTCGGCTGGTGTCACGTCGGGTATGGTTGTAGCGCCGAGTGTGGCTTTTCTGACCGATTTGCCTTGCGGAACGCGTATTTTCAGGTTTTGTTTGCCATCTTTCCATACCCCCGCCGTGTAGTGGAAGGTATCGCCTGTGCCATCGGCATACTCCACCTTTAATTGTACGGGCGTCGGGATATTCCCGTTTCTGCCTATTACGACCACCTGGCAATTGGCTGCCTCATCGCGGATGACGCCCTGCAGTGCGAGATCGGGGTATCCCCAGTCGAAGAACCAGGCGCGCCAGAACCAGTCGAGATTTTCGCCGGACACTTCGTTCCAGGTCTGGAAGAAGTCGAAGGGCGCCGGGTGTTTCCCTTTCCAGCGATCCATGTAGGTAGTCATGCAGCGTTGGAATTTCTCATAACCGAGGTGGTCGAGCAGGGTGAAGTAGGCATTCTGGGGCCTTTGATAAGCCGCATTGCGATAAGCGGTACCGAGGTTTCTGGAGCGCACCATAGGGGGCACATCGTCTTCTGTACCTGCTACCGCCGAGTAGGGCCTGGGGCGTCCGAGCTGGTGGTTGGAGAGTGAATCCGAAATAAGTACGTCAAAAAAAGCGGCCCAGCCTTCATCCATCCAGGCGTAATCCTGTTCGTTGATACCCATCATGAAGGGGAAATAGGTGTGGCTGATTTCGTGCACGGTGAGTGTCATGGGCGAGCCCGGAGCTGTGCTCACGTCGTTGCACATCATGGGGAACTCCATGCCGTCGTTGCCGTTGAACACCGTCATCACCGGATAAGGGAACGGATATCCCGGCAGGTAGGTACTCATCAGGCGAATACCGTCGGCGCCGATGCGGGCCACCTGCGGGTAGTCGGTGGAGCTGCTCATGTAGGCTGCGCTCACGAAAGTGCGCCGTCCGGTGCGGTCATCCACCACCGTGGAAGTGGCATCCCAGTTATAGTGGTCGCTGGTTCCGAAGGCGAAATCGGGCACGTCGGTTGCCTTGAACCGGAATGAATTAGGCTGTCTCGTTTTATATACACCGCCTGCGCGCAGTTCCTTTTCGGTGAAAATGGACAGCACGTCGTTGCTGGTCTGTGCTTTTTTCCAGCGCTGGTAGTAGGTATCAGTGAGAATATCGGCGGCATTTTGCCACTCGCCGGTGGCCCACACCTGAAATCCGGCGGGCATGGTGATGGTCACGTCGTAATTGGAGAAGTCGTTGTAAAACTCCTGCAGGCCGGTGTAGGGAAAGGAAGCCCAGCCGTTCAGGTCGTCATAAACAGCCACCTGCGGGTACCAGTAGGGCACGAAGAAACTGGAGCTGTCGCACACGCACTCGCGCGCGGCGTCTTCGCCGGCGGGCAGAGTGTACGACCATTTCACCTGAATGGATACCGAAGAGCCCGGCAGTACGGGATTGTCTTTCACCTGTACATCCATGAACGTGGTGAAGCGGCGGCGCTGTTTTTCGTCAACGGGCGTGCCGTTGTATTTCACCCAGTCAATACGCACCCCCTCGTCGGTGACATCGCTGGCCGTCACATCGCCCGTGCGGCCCGCCCCTTTCCGGTAGCGGTCGTGCTGCAGCTTGATGCGGATCATTTTCAGCGTGTCGGGGCTGTTATTGAAATAGGTGATGGTTTCTTCGCCGCTCAGGCGGTGACTTTTGGGCTCCAGCGAGGCGCTGATTACATAATCGGCCCTGTTTTGCCAGTATCTGGCACCTGGTTTGCCGTCCCAGCTGCGGGTGCCTTTTTCGTAGGCTTTCCGGATATTTCTGGGAACGAAGAGGGATGTTTGTGCCGAAATTTCCGCACTCAGGAAGGCGGTGATCAGTAAAAGCAGGCAAATACGCATTGGATTCATTGAATACATGATGTTTGAAGGGCGAAGTAATAAAAAAATATTGTGAATATGTCTTGCCGGTGTTTTTTTTACCTTGGCAGCGGGAATCAGAGCAGATTACCTGTTATTCATCAAGGATTGTATGTGTGTTAAGAATGAGAACTGACATATTCATAAGTTACCGGATAGCCGACACTCTGACGCAGGCTGGCCGCCTGCATCAGAGCCTCGAAATGCACTTCGGTGCCGATACGGTCTTTTACGACAAGGAAAACCTGGAACCGGGCGACAAGTGGCCCGATGAGCTGAAAAAAAGACTCCTGCAGGCCAGGGTGGTCCTGCTACTTTACCGGAGTCCTGCCGACTGGCTTGGTGTGGACCAGGAATTCGGAGGCAGAAGGATAGACAATCCGGAGGACTGGGTTCGCAGGGAGATCGAGACGGCGCTGGGTGAAGGCCCGAAGGGGGAGGACGAGACGGCACCAGTTAAGAAGGATATTATGCTCATTCCCGTGCTGTTCGGAACCAAGCCGCTGCCTGAAGCAGGAAAACTGCCTGATTCCCTGAAAAAATTGCCTGAACTGCAGGACTTAACGATACGGGAAGACCACTGGGACAACGACCTGAGGCCTTTGCTGGAAAAACTGGAACCAGTTGTCTCCCCGCGCCGCGCCCGCGCACAGGCGCCCCGCCCGCACGACCCGCTTGAACAACTGCCGCTACCCGACGATCTGAAGCCGCCCGTATTCCCGTACAAGGGCCTGCACTGGTTTGAAGCATCGGACGCCCGCGTGTTTTTCGGCAGGGAGGAGGAAATTGCCCTGTTGTACAAAACCAGAATTCAATCGGAATACGATGTCAGGCTGATTCTGTTCTATGGACAATCCGGCGCAGGCAAGTCGTCTTTGCTCCACGCAGGACTGCTGCCGCGGCTGCGCAGGCAGGGCTGGATACCGGAATACCGGCGTCGTACCCTCGACGGAACCGCTGTTGACATCGTTCGTGGTTATCTCGGTCAACTTGGCCAAATACCTGAAGACAGCAAACCGATACTGATTATTGACCAGCTGGAGGAAATGTTCACCAATGCCCGCGGCGATGTCAGCAGTCCCGAACTGGCTGAATTGCCCGGACTGCTCCACGAGTTGCTCGGCCGACATCCGAATCTGCGCATACTGCTCGGTTTTCGGGAGGATTTCCTGGCACAGGTGGAGAACTTGCTCGGGGATATCACCTGCTCGAAATTTCAACTGAAGGTCATGGAGCGGGCCGGATTGCGCCGGGCTGTGGCCGCTATTCCGGAGAGTGAACTCAGGCACAGATACAATGATATTTCTTTCGCTCCCGGCGAGGAAAATCTGCCCGACCGGATTGCGGATGATCTGTATGCACCTGATGACAATCGTTCCAACGCTGCCCCGCTTCTGCAGTTTGTTCTGCGAAAAATGTGGGATGAACTGGCCCCCGGAAATCCTCCGGTGGTGTTTTCATGGCAGTTGTACGAACGCCACCGCCGCCGCTCGGCAGTGGAATTGTTGCGAACCCAGCTGGAAACCCTCCGCAACAGCCACAGCGACGCGCTCGCGAGCGGACTGGTGCTCGATCTGCTCCGGGATATGGTGACGCCCGACAATACTGCCGGAAAACAGGAGGCCACCCTGCTGGAGAAACGGTACAGGCACCTGCCCGAAGGTCATATAGCGTCTCTCTGCAGAGCGTTGAAAAACTGCTACCTGCTCGACGAAACGAAGTCGGGATACCGCCTTACCCACGATGCACTCGCGCCTGCCGTGCTGAAGTTGTTTGGCGAAAGTACGGCACCCGGACAGCGCGCCCGACAGATTCTCGAGAGCAAACTGAAGGATACCGCCGAGTCCTGGACCGACCATGATATCCTGTTCAGTATGGTTGATCTGGATATTATTAGTCATGGCAAGGATGGTATGTACTGTCCGCCCGACGACTGGACTGCCAAAGTGGACACGGCCACGCAGCATTACCGTAAGGAGCGCGAGAAGGACGAGCAACAGCGCAGGGAAATCGCCAGTTTTTTACTCGGGCAGGCAGAGGCTCACAAGTATCAACTGAAATACGAGGATGCATACCACAAGGCTGTGGACGCTATGCACTACGGTTGTTTGCACAAAGAACTGACCGATTTATTCGTTGAAATAGCATTTGTCGAGGCGGAAGGGTCCCGCCGCGAGCTTGTTTTCTACTGCCTGCAGCGCATCGGCGAACTGACAGGTACCACACCCGATACGGATGGGCTTCCGGCTGCCGGAGGAGTTGTCTTTGCCCGTGCCGTTCAGTTGCTGCTGGAAAAACTGGATGCAGACAGGGTGCGTACGCTTTGCCGCCGCTATTTCCCCGACATGGTGGAGGTTCCGGGTGGCCGTTTCATTATGGGAGAGGGAGAAGAGGGTGGCATTGCGCACCCTGTTTCTGTCAGCTCTTTTGCTATGGCCCGCACGCCGGTTACCTGGGAGCAATTCGCCCTGTTCTGTATGTCAACCGGTCGCGCTCTGCCCGATTTTCCTTCCTGGGGACCAGCCGCCGATAATCCGGTGGTGAACGTATCGTGGTATGATGCCGTGGAATATGCCAACTGGGTCAGTGAAAGACTGGGCAGGCAGGCAGCGTATCATATTGGCAGGGAAACAAAGGATGAAAACAATATTTCTAAATACGACGAGGTAAAATGGACAGTCACGCTCTTGCCCGGTTCGGATGGTTTCCGGCTGCCCACCGAAGCCGAATGGGAGTATGCCGCCCGGGGTGGAGCGGGAGGGATACGCGACGGATTTGTTTATTCGGGCAGCAATGATATTGATGAGGTGGCCTGGTATGACGGTAACAGTGCGGTGCCTGATGGTATCCGGCGTACCCGCAGTGTGTATGATACGAAACGGCCCAACCAGCTCGGTATCGCGCACCTGAGCGGGAACGTGTGGGAGTGGTGTTGGGACTGGTATAGTGCTTACACGGCTGATGAGCAGGAAAATCCGCAGGGGGCTTTGGAGGGCGACGACCGTGTGATTCGCGGCGGCAGCTGGAACTTCGGACCGCAGTACTGCCGCGCCGCCTTTCGCGACGCCTACGGGCCGTCGGGCAGGTACGGCAACCTCGGCTTCCGCCTCGCTCTCTCCCTCCAGTGATGTGGTTTGGAGTCCGGCTGTCCAGGGAGCAAAAAAGAAAGCGAATGACTGCAACGGAACGGAGCAAGGCGGGGCAAGCGACAGCGCCCGCCTGCACAGTGGAGGAGCAGTTATTCGCCGTCGCAAGCGGAAAACAACCGGGGCGATGCCCCGAAAATTTTTTGAAAATATGGTTGTTTTATATTACTGCTATCTTTGCACCTTCCATGACAAAGAAACTTCCTCCCGGGCTGCAGGATTTCCGCAACATTACAGAGGACGGGTACAGGTACGTTGAAAAAACGTAAAACCTGCCGTACCTTTGCACCGCTTAACCAAAATGAGCGCTTTGTGCTCGACAAACCACACTACACATGGCTCGCGTTGAACTTGTGATGCCCAAGATGGGCGAAAGTATTATGGAGGCCACTATCCTCAAGTGGCGCAAGAAGCCCGGCGACCGGGTGGAACTCGACGAACCGGTACTTGATATCGCTACCGACAAGGTGGACAGCGAGGTGCCTTCTCCTGTTGCCGGCACGCTCGTTGAAATTCTGTTCAACGAGAATGATGTTGTTGCTATCAACAAGGCAATCGCCATTCTGGAAACGGAGGCAGCGGGCGTTCAGCCTGCCGCATCACCTGCCATGGCGCCTGCATCCGTACCGGGTGGCGAAAAGGAAAGTGCTGCTGTGCCCTATCAGCCGGCACCGGTAGCCGCTGCGCCTGCTTCGGATCGCTTCTACTCCCCGCTCGTGCGCACGATCGCCCGCGAGGAGAATATATCGCAGGCCGAACTCGACGCACTGCCCGGCTCCGGTCAGGACGGCCGGGTCACCAAAAAGGATATCCTCGCCTATGTGGCAGGTCGCGGACAGGCTCCGCAGCCTCAGGTACAGCCTGCAGCACCGGCCTACACCCCTCCTCCCGCTCCATCAGCACCCGCGGCACCCGCCGTGTCGGTCAGCGGAGCCGTAGAGATTGTGGAGATGGATCGCATGCGCAAACTCATTGCCGATCACATGGTGATGAGCAAGCACACTTCCCCGCACGTCACTTCATTCGTGGAGGTGGACGTAACCAACCTCGTGAACTGGCGCAACCGGATCAAAGACCAGTTCAAAAAACAGTACGGAGAGAATATCACTTTCACGCCGATCTTCGTGGAGGCTGTCGCGCGCGCCGTACGCGACTACCCGATGATCAACTCTTCTGTTGACGGCAACCGTATTCTGGTGAAAAAAGATGTCAATATCGGTATGGCGGCAGCGCTGCCCTCGGGCAATCTGATTGTGCCAGTTATCAAAAACGCCGACTATCTCAATCTGGCCGGACTGACGAAAGTAGTGAACGACCTGGCCAACCGCGCCCGTCAGAACCAGTTGAAGCCGGAAGAAATTCAGGGTGGCACCTTCACCATCACCAACGTGGGGACGTTCGGCAATGTCATGGGAACACCCATTATCAACCAGCCTCAGGTGGCCATCATGGCCATTGGCGCCATCCGCAAGAAGCCTGCAGTACTGGAAACGGAGTACGGAGATGTGATCGCTGTGCGCCAGATGATGTTCCTGTCGCTCTCCTACGATCACCGGATTGTGGACGGTATGCTCGGGGGCTCCTTCCTCCGCCGCGTGGCTGATTACCTCGAGGCATTCGATCCGGAGCGTTCTATCTGACGTATTCCATATCGGGAATCGGTGGGTCAGGCTCAGAAATCAACAGCCGGACCCACCGGCACCACGATTTTTTCCTTGGCAACTACCTTGATCATGGTATCGAGCTGAATCTCCTGTCCGTCGTATTTCGCGTACAGGGTCACTGTACACGGTCCGGGCTTGTTGAAGATATGGGTCACGAACCCGTCTTTGAAGACCTTCCTCCTGCTGCCGTCGCCGAGGTCGAGGCTGTATTCGGGTCCCTGACTGGATTTGCTCATGTAAAATTTGAAGGGGCGTCCGGCTTCCGGGTATTCACTGGTGCGCAGCAACTCGCCGGGCACCCGTTGTACCGGTGCTGCGGCTTGTACATCCACCCTGTTTTGCTGTCCCTCTGCCTGCAGGAGCGACTGCTGTCCGGAATCGCTGTCTTTACCCGAGAACTGCAGAACAGCGAGTCCGCCGATGCCGATTACCGCCACAGCGATGAGCAGGATAGTTTCCCTTTTTTTTCCGCTGCCGGAACTGTTTGTTGTTGTCATAATGAACGCGCATTGAATAAAAGCGTGGAAAGTCGGGTGCCGGTATTCAGACAAAAATAGGATAAATTCGTCACACGGGCAATACCCTTTTCACATGGTCGGCAATTTCCGTTCCCGCAGGGTGTAAAAAAGCCTCTATGCCGACGGCGCGGGCACCCTCTATATTGGCCTCCACATCGTCGAAGAAGACCGATTCGGCCGGATTCAGTTCGGCGTCGGCCAGAACGTATTCATAGATGGCTGTATCGGGTTTTCGCAGCCGTATCAGGTGAGAAAAATACACACCGTCGAAATACAGACTTTCGTAATCATGGATACCGTGTACCCTGACCATATAATCAGCAATCCACTGTTCGTGCAGTTCGTTGATATTGCTGAGCAGGAAGACCTTGTACTTTTGACGCAGTTCCTGCAGCATGGTGAAGCGGTGAGCAGGCATTTCCAGAAAAATCGAGTTCCAGATATCCCTGATAACTTCCGGGGCTGGCGGTTCGGGTACCGACATGCGAATATGGTCCAGAAACTCGGCGGAAGTCATGCCGCCCGTTTCATACAGTTCGAATACCCGGTTTCGGAGCAGTTTTTCGCGAGCCTGTTCATATTCGCCTCCCATCAGCTGTTGCAGATTGCGTTCTATGGAGGGCAGATCGAGGTCGAAAAGAACGTTTCCGAAGTCGAAAATGACATTTTTAATCATGATTTGCACATTAATTCAGCTGAACTGAAGAACAAAAAGAGATTATTGCAAGTTTAACCAGCATTGAATATGGAACTGTCCATCCAGACTCCCGCCCTTCTTTTTCCGGCAATCAGCCTGTTGCTGATTGCCTATACCAACAAATTTCTGGCCATTGCCAATCTGATCAGGAGCCTTGTGTCCGATTATGAGAAACAGCGCGACAGAGACCTTCTGAAGCAGATACACAGTCTGAGGCGCCGTTTGTGGCTTATCCGCTGGATGCAGGTGTTTGCCGTTACCAGTCTCCTCTTTTGTGTGATGACCATGTTCCTGATTTACGAGGGGCAGCAGGGCTGGGCCAAGGCACTTTTTGCGATCAGTCTGTTGCTGATGATGGCTTCGCTGGTGATTACCATTATTGAAACAGTATTATCGGCTGGTGCACTGAAGCTGCTGCTCAAGGATCTGGAGGAAAAAGAGACTCACTGATTCTCGCCCGCGGGCACATGCGCGAAGGGCCCGTCGAACTTCGGCTTCCAGGTTTCGCTGATGGCGAATGCCCTGAACTTCGCATTTTCTGCGACGGGCCCCTCGAACAGTTCATCTACCGACGACTGGAAGAGAGCCAGCCAGCGGTCGAAGTGAGCGGCCTTCAGGGCGTGTTTTGCGTGCAGGTCGAGGTGCTTCTGTATTGGATTCCCCCGGTACGCATCGGCGTTGTCGAGCAGCAGGAACTCCCAGAAGGCGTACATAACCGGCAGGTGGTGTTCCCAGTTGACGTTGGCCACATCGTTGAAAATATACCCGATAACCTCGTCATTTTTCACCTTTTCATAAAAAGTGTCAATGAGCAGGCGGATATCTGCCGGCAGCTTTATGTCCGGTTTTGTCTGCATGATAAACGATATTCGGCCCGACTCGGGCTTGTTCAGGAGAGAAAAAACGGGGCACCTGACAAAGTCGGGCGCCCCGTTTTTATCAGAAATCGAATTTGATACCCTGTGCAAGGGGTACCTTTTCCGAATAGTTGATTGTATTGGTCTGACGGCGCATATAAGCCTTCCAGGAATCGGAGCCCGATTCGCGTCCGCCGCCGGTTTCTTTTTCACCGCCGAAAGCACCGCCGATTTCGGCACCCGAGGTGCCGATATTGACATTGGCAATACCGCAGTCGGAGCCGGCAGCCGACAGGAACAATTCTGCCTCGCGCAGATTATTCGTCATGATGGCGGAGGACAGGCCCTGTGGAACTGCGTTTTGCAGCGCTACGGCCTCCTCTATTGTTTTATAGCTCATGAGATAGAGAATCGGCGCGAATGTTTCGTGCTGAACAATATCCCAGTGGTTCTGTACTTCTGCGATACAGGGCTTTACATAGCAGCCACTCTCGTAGCCCGGTCCGGCCAGCACACCGCCTTCCACGACGAACTTGCCTCCAGCCTTCCGCACCTCTTCGATGGCGTGCAGGTAGTTGGCAACGGCCTGCTTGTCAATCAGCGGGCCCACGTGATTGGATGCATCGAGCGGGTCGCCTATGCGCAGCTGTTTGTACGCGCCTGCGAGGGTGGTTTTCACCTGTTCATATACACTTTCGTGGATAATCAGGCGGCGGGTGGTGGTACAGCGCTGGCCGGCCGTACCTACAGCGCCGAAAACGGCACCCACCAGGACCACCTTCATGTCGGCTGATGGCGTGATAATAATAGCGTTGTTTCCGCCGAGTTCGAGGATTGTGCGTCCGAAGCGAGCGGCAACTGCCTGACCGACGATACGGCCCATACGGGTGCTCCCTGTAGCAGAAACCAGTGCTACCCGGTGATCTTTGGTCATAAATTCACCCGCCTTGTAGTCGCCGTTTATAATACAGCTGACACCTTCGGGCAGGTCGTTGGCCTTGAGGACCTTCTGGAAAAGATTCTGGCATGCCACGGCGCACAGCGGTGTTTTTTCGGAGGCTTTCCACACACATACATCGCCACAGACCCAGGCCAGGCAGGCATTCCACGACCACACCGCCACCGGGAAATTGAAAGCGGAGATAATACCAACGATACCCAGCGGGTGCCACTGTTCGTACATACGGTGGCCGGGGCGTTCGCTGTGCATGGTCAGGCCGTACAGCTGACGCGAGAGTCCGACCGCAAAATCGCATATATCTATCATTTCCTGCACTTCGCCGAGGCCCTCCTGCAGACTTTTACCCATTTCGTAGGAGACAAGGTGGCCGAGCGGCTCCTTGTACTGGCGCAGCACCTCGCCGTACTGACGAACAATTTCACCGCGCTTGGGAGCAGGCATTTCGCGCCAGACCCTGAATGCCGATTCGGCCGACTGAATCACCTGATCGTACTGTTCGCGGGTGGTTACGCTTACAGAGCCGATGAATGAACCGTCAACCGGTGAAAACGAGTCAATGTAGCGGCGGCTGCCCTTGATGTCATTCAGGCCGGTCCAGGCGCCCTGGTTGCGCGTTTTAAGGCCGAGTTTCTTTAAAAATTCTTTCGGTTGCATGATAAATTGAATTTACCGGGCCTGTTCGGAGCCGATTCTGCCCGGTATGAATGGTTTTATTTGCTTTGAAGCGGCAAAGTTATGGAACAATGTCAGTTCAGGTGCAGGAAAAAGGCAAACCCTTGCTTATCTTTGCACTGTTTGAAAAATTTTTGGTAATCCTGTCTGCTTAGCTTTATCAACCGATTGTATCAGTCAAAAATATTCTCCGTATGTTTTCTGTAGAACAGCTCTACGCCATATACCAGCAGCACCCGGTAGTCAGTACCGATTCAAGAAATACTCCGGACGGGTGCATTTTCTTTGCGTTAAAGGGCGAAAGTTTCGACGGCAACCAATTTGCTGCGCAGGCCCTTGAAAAAGGGGCTGCCTACGCGGTTATAGACAACCCATCTTGTCAGACTGACGAGCGTTGCCTGCTGGTACCTGATGTGCTGGAGGCTCTGCAGCAACTGGCGCGCCACCACCGCCTGCAGTTTGATATTCCGGTGGTAGCGATTGGCGGATCCAACGGAAAAACAACTACAAAGGAACTGACAGCCGCTGTTTTGAGCAGTCATTATCCCTGTCATTTCACAAAGGGCAATTTCAATAACCACATTGGCGTGCCGCTCACCCTGCTGGCCATGCCGCCCGGTACCGAGGTAGCTATCATAGAAATGGGTACCAATCAGCCCGGCGATATAGATCAGTTGTGTCATATCGCCCTGCCCACCCACGGACTGATTACCAATATTGGAAAAGAACACCTTGAGGGATTCGGCAGTCTGGAAGGTGTTAAAAAAGCAGAAAAAGAGTTATATGACTATCTGCGCCTGAACAGCGGCTGCGTTTTCGTCAATCTGTCCGAGCGATATCTGGCAGCCATGGCCAAAACAAACCGGATGAAGGTCGGGTATAAAATGTCATCCGGCGAGGAGCTTCCCGGCGATGGAATCATAGAAGTGGAGTTGCTTTCGTATATGCCGTTTGTGCATGCCGCATTTATATCGGACGAGGGACCGAGGGTGGAGATCAGAACCCGGTTATATGGCCGGCACAACTTCAATAATGTCATGACGGCCATTGCCCTCGGGATATATTTCAAGGTGCCTGCCATGAAAATCCGGAATGCGCTGGAGCAGTACACGCCATCCAACAACCGGTCGCAAGTTGTTGCATTCAGGGGGGCGAAGGTGTTGCTGGATGCCTACAATGCCAATCCTAGCAGTATGAGACCGGCACTGGACAGTCTGGTCTCCATGCCGGCAAAAAGAAAAATTGCCATTTTGGGCGATATGCTGGAACTCGGTCAGGAGAGCGAGAAAGAGCACGAAGCCATTATGCGGCTGGCTGTCCGCTTGAGGATTCATCAGCTGGTACTGGTTGGCCCGGAGTTCGGGAAGACCTCTTACAGAGATTACGGAGTACTGCACTTTGCCGATAACTCCGGGGCAAAAGACTGGCTCGACAGGCAGGAGCTGAATGAGAAAACACTGATACTGATAAAAGGCTCCAGAGGGATACGGCTGGAGACCCTGGTGCAATAAACCCGGGGTTGTTTTCAGAACCTTTCCATGGCCCTGAGGAGGCGTTCAGGCAATTCTTCGCGGCAGGCTGCCTGATAATCCTGAAGCGAGCACGGTATCAGGCGGTGTCGCTCGAGTTTGCCTGTTGCAGTTACAGGCACCTGCATCCACCAGCGGCCGCTTTTATTGCTTTTCCAGAAAGTAATCTGGTAGTTCAGTTTCCGCAGATAGACAACATACTCGGTGAGGCCGGTCTGAGTGGTCGGATAATCGCCCTTTCTGCTGAAGAAACCATCGAGAAAATACCAGAGCATTTGTGCAGTTACCTGTGCCGTTTGTGCATCCCTGTCGCGCTCGTGGGCATATCCGTATATACCGAAAGACGTCAGCTTGTCGCTCATGCCGGCATATCTGCATATCTGGCAGGCTTCCTCGACGAACAGGCCGGAGGGCGTTGGCCTCTCCACCCCCGGGGCTTCCGACTGTCTGATGGCCGACAAGTGAAAAGCCACCAGATCGGCATCACGGACGACAGGTTCTGTTTCCTCCAGTGCGGAGCGCGATTTTCCGAGGCGGATCAGGTCGAAATGCTTGTTCTGCATCATTTCAATATCTGCTGCCGGAGTCTGATGCACCTGAAGCCCTATTTGTCCGAAGTGAAACAGCAGCGGATGCCTGGGGTGTAAAACAGCATCATATACGTCCTGTCCGCGGTAGGTTTCATCTATTGCCACCATGTTAACCAGCGCCTTGGTGTCCTGGTATGCCAGAAACTGGGCACGTGCCAGATCATTCTTTGTGCCAATTACGATCGGGACAATCTTTCCGCTCAGCAGTTCATACAGAACAGGAATCAGAAAGGAGGCCTCGTTTTTCCGCAGATTGCCGAGGTCAGCTACCGACAGGGCGGGGAAGGGATTTTCGTAGCGGTATAGTTGTTCCCTGACAGCATTCGCCTCCTTCTCCCCGGCACCGATAATGGCAACACGCACTTTTTTCAGATCGGGCAACTGACCATGAAACAGCAGCATATTCGGCCCGAGGGTATTCTTCGGAAGCTGACCGGTCGTTTTGACCAGTTGGGCGGGAATTGTTTTTAACCAGTTTTGCAGCATGAGAGGAGGTTACAGAGGGTGTTTTCGTTGCAAAAATAGGAGATGATTGTGGAGCAGGCTATAATTAATGAAAAATTCCGCTATCCGACATGTATTTAGGCAGTACATTTGCATTCAGGATCACTTAAATCCATGGAACCATTACCATACCATCAGACTCAGCCGGAAATGCTGGATGTACACCCCCGGCAGCAGCGACTTTTCATAGGAATCCCAAAGGAAACAACCCTTCAGGAGAATCGCGTGGCACTCGTACCGCATGCAGTTGCGACCCTCACAGCTCACGGGCACAGGGTGATTGTAGAGAACGGTGCAGGCGAAAAGTCGAGTTTCAGTGATTATGAGTATGCCGAGGCTGGCGCCCAGCTGGCCCACAACACAGAAGAAGTTTTCAAGGCCGATGTATTGCTGAAGGTGGCGCCGCCCACTCATGCTGAAATTGAGCTGATGAAACCCGGTCAGGTGATTATCTCTCCCATACACCTGCCGCTGATGGACGCCGAATACATAGCCCAGCTGCAGAAAAAACGCGTGATAGCGCTCGCTATGGAGTATATCCGCGACGATGAGACCGGCAATTTTCCTGTGGTAAATGCCATGAGTGAAATATCGGGCACCAGTGCCATCCTGATTGCTGCCGAACTTCTTTCCAATACGCGCGGGGGGAAGGGCGTGCTGCTTGGCGGCATCGCCGGTGTTCCTCCAGCCAAGGTGATTATCCTGGGAGCCGGCGTGGTGGCAGAATTTGCTACCCGAACAGCCCAGGGCCTTGGAGCCGAGGTGCGTATTTTCGACAATAATGTGTACAAACTTATGCAATTGCAGAGCCAGCTGGGGCGACAGTTGCACACATCAGTAATCAATCCGAGTCACCTGAAGGAGCAGTTGCAAACTGCCGACGTCGCTATCGGGGCCTTTCACTCTGCCAGCGGGGGCAGTCCGCTGATTGTACCGGAGGAAATGATTATGCGCATGAGGCCCGGATCGGTTATTGTAGATATCAGCATAGATCAGGGCGGCTGCTTTGAAACCTCGAAAGCAACCACCCATGAAAAACCGACATTTGTACAGCACGGAGTGATTCACTACTGTGTGCCCAATATCCCTTCCCGGGTAGCCCGCACAGCCTCCCTTGCCATCAGCAATATTTTTGCCTCCATGTTGCTGAGAGCAGAAGCCGGCGGTGTGCTGCCGCTCATTATTTCCCAGCCCGGCCTGCGAAACGGTGTGTATGTCTATCGAGGTTCTCTCACCAATGCCCATATTGGCGAGCGCTTTCAGATACGGAGCACCGATCTCGATCTGCTGATTACTTCTCACTTCTGATATGCGGCTTTCGCACCAACCGTTTCTGCTTGAACTGCGTCACCCTTTCCGGCTGGCCACGGGCATGCGCACGCACACGAACGTCACCCTGACGCGTATTGAACTCGGTCCGTTTTCTGGTAACGGAGAGGCTGCCATGCCGCCCTATTACGGAGAGACACACGCCTCTTCGGCCCTTTTTCTCGATCAGGCCACACGCATACTTGAAAAAACCGGAGATGAGTTTCTCCGGCTGGATTCAGCAAATCGCAGCCAGTGGATTGCTGACTTGATGCGTAAAGTGGATGATATTGCTCCCGGAAACAACGCGGCCAAAGCATCGGTGGATATTGCCCTGCACAACCTGTGGAGCAGTGCTGAGGGCAAACCGCTTCATATATTGCTCGGGACCGATCCCCGGGAAATGCCACCGACCAGTTTTACACTGGGCATGGACACACCGGAGATACTGCGTCAGAAACTGACCGAAGCAACCGGATTCGAAATCATAAAAATAAAACTCGGCTCCGACGACGACAGGGCCATCATACGAACAGTCAGGGAGTACAGTGACCTGCCGATATATGCCGATGCCAATCAGGGCTGGCGCGACAGAGGCCAGGCGCTGGAGCTGGTACACTGGCTGGCGGAGCAGGGAGTAAAACTCATCGAACAGCCCTTTCACAGGGATGACCTGGTATCGTCGGCCTGGCTCACAGAACGATCGCCCCTGCCGGTATTCGCTGATGAAAGTTTCCAGCGACTGGCCGATCTGGATCGGGTGGCATACTCCTTCCACGGGGTAAATGTGAAACTCATGAAGTGTACCGGCATATCGGAAGCACTTCGAATCGTGGAGGCGGCGAGAAAAAAAGACTTGAAACTGATGACAGGTTGTATGACAGAAACCTCGTGTGGCATACTTGCTGCTGCAGCAATTGCCCCGCTTTTCGATTACGCCGACCTTGACGGATGCTGGCTTGTAAACAACAATCCATACCCGGTACCACTGCTGGAAAACGGTAAAATCATACTCCGGTAGCGGAGAAAAATATTATTTTTTCCAGTAAAATGGATTGTTATGAGGCAGATTCGGGCATAACGCAACCTTTTTTTATTTGAAATCAAATTTTCTTTCTTTATTTGCCTGACTAATAGGGTTTTACAAAACCGGTTTTCTGAGATAGTTTTTTCTGAAAAAACAACCAATCTGTATGAGGGGACTCTACAAAATTTTGATTTTCAATTCATTGTACCTGCTCTGCTCATTCTCTGAAATCAGTGCACAGGTAACCTTGAAAGGACGGGTACGGGATGCCGGAACAGGTGAAGACCTGATAGGGGTGACAATTCTCGTTGCCGGACAGAAGGGTGGAGCCCAGACTGACTATGAAGGTCAGTTCTCTGTACGCGTCGAGTCTCTGCCTGCCACGCTGAATATTTCCTATACCGGGTATGAAAGTCAGGAGGTGAAGGTAGCCACAGCTGCAGAGCGCCTTGAAATACGCCTGAGTACCAGTACCATCATCATGAGTGAAGCGGTGGTCGTGGGTCAGCGTATTGATGACAAACAAAAGGCTGCACCACTGACCATAGAGAATCTGGATGCCATTGCCATAAAGCAGACTGCCGCTGTGAGTTTTTACAACGGACTGGGCAATCTGAAGGGGGTTGACCTCACCACGGCCTCGCTTGGTTTCACTATTATCAATACACGCGGCTTCAACTCCACGAGTCCGGTGCGTTCGCTGCAGATCATTGATGGAGTGGACAATCAGGCACCGGGACTCAACTTCTCGCTGGGTAATTTTCTGGGAGCCAGCGATCTGGATGTGCTCAAGGTAGATCTGGTGCAGGGTGCGAGTTCGGCGTTTTATGGTCCGAATGCATTCAACGGGGTTATTTCGATGGAAACAAAGAGCCCGTTTGTTCACCGCGGGTTGTCGGCAAGCGTGAAATACGGAAGCCGGAATCTGGCAGAGACAGCTATTCGCTGGGCAGAGGCTTTCAAAAACAAGAAAGGAGAGTTTGCTTCAGCCCTGAAAGTGAACCTCTTTTACCTGCGTGCCGACGACTGGGAGGCACAGAACTATTCGCCTGTGGATGGCAGTGACTCGGGTGCCGACAATCCGGGCCGCTTCGATGCCGTGAATATCTATGGCGACGAGTACTATTCACTCAGCGATTTTTCGGATCCGGCCAACCTGTCACAAAGCCGTGCCGGTCTGGGTGTGTTTCACCGGACGGGCTACAGGGAGGAGGACCTCGTTGATTACAATACGAAAAACCTGAAAGCGGGTATGGCGTACCACATACGTACAAAGCCTTCGCTGGAGTACGATTCGCCCGAACTGATTATTGCATCCAACTTCGGTAGCGGTACAACCGTATATCAGGGTGATAATCGCTTCAGTCTGAGGGGAATAAAATTTTTCCAGAACCGTCTCGAGTTCAGGAAAAAAGATAAATATTTCATCCGGATGTATGCCACCCATGAAGATGCCGGCAGGTCGTTCGACCCATATTTCACGGCTCTGCGCCTGCAGAGTGCCGTGAAGAGCGATGAAATATGGTCGAAGAACTATAACCGCTACTGGGGCGACGAGATCTATCCGCAGATGCGCCAGGCAGGTTACCCCGACCCGCAAGTCATTTTCGTGGATACCTTCCCGTTTGTAGTACTTAATTATACAGCCAACGAGGAGTGGATCAGAAATAATCAGGACAAGCTCGCCGAGTGGCATCAGGTGGTGGAGCAACTGGCCAATCAGGCTGATCCGCAGGAGGCTTCCACGCGGGCATTCCTTGTGCCGGGCACCCCCGAATTTCAGCAAGAGTTCGACAGAATAACCTCCCTGAAATCAACAGAGGGCGGCACCAGATTTTACGACAAGTCGGCACTTTACCATGTGAACGGAGAACACCGCTTTACACCGAAATGGACAGACGAAATACGCATTGGCGCTTCGGGCAGGCTGTACACCCCCAACTCCCAGGGAACCATCTTCAAGGATACGGCAGGCACAGAGCCTATCAGGAATATGGAGTTCGGTATATATGCAGGTATTGAGAAGAAACTCTTCGATGATCGCGTTATCACGAACCTGACCGCCCGGGTTGACAAAAACCAGAACTTTAACTGGGTATCTACTCCGGCTGCTTCGGTAGTGTGGAAGCCCAAAGACAATAACTATCTGCGCCTGTCCTTCTCGTCGGCTGTCAGAAATCCGACGTTAACCGATCAGTATCTGAACCTGAATGTAGGTCGAGCCACCCTGCTGGGTAACCTCGAAGGGTTTTACGATCTGATTACCGTGGAATCGTTCAGAAAATATCTCGATGATTATACCCCTGTGGTGCGGTTCGATGCTGCGCCAATTCAGCCGGAGAAGGTGAAGACATTTGAGGCGGGTTACCGTACTACTCTTTTTGACCGGCTCTATGTAGATGCTGGCTACTATTTCAGCATCTACAACGACTTTATTGGCTACAACATCGGTATTGACTCCGACTTTGATCCGCAGACCGGTTTCCCGATCAATACCAGGGTTTACAGGGTGGCGGCCAATTCGACGAATGAAGTGACCACGCAGGGACTGGCTGTGGGTCTGAACTATTATTTTTCGAAGTACTATATGCTGGCTGGCAATTACTCCTGGAACCGCCTGAACAAGACCTTTGCCGACGACCCGATTATTCCTGCATTCAACACACCCGAGCACAAGTATAACATCAGTCTGTCGGGCAGAGATGTTCCGGTGAACCTTGGTTTTGCCCGTTTGAAAAAAACAGGCTTCAATATCACCTACAAATGGATAGAGGGTTTCACCTTTGAGGGTTCTCCGCAGTTTACAGGCAGGATACCTACCTATGATCTGCTGGACGCACAGGTAAATGCTACCTTCGACGAAATCAACACGACAATAAAAATAGGAGCATCCAACATTCTGAACAATCAGGTGGCTCAGACCTACGGCGGGCCGCGAATCGGAACTATGGCGTATGCCACTATTCTGTACGATTTTTCAAAAAAATGATTCTCCTTTCTCGCAATTGATTTATAAACCAACCACTTTTATCATGAAGCAATTCAAACTACTCCTGTTTTTTTGCCTCGCATTCGTTGTTTCGGCAAGCGCACAGCGCCGCTACTTCGACGAGGTGTTTTCCAGCGTTAAGGTGACGGAGTCAGTTACTTATGGCGTAAATGCCACAGTACTCTATCTGTCTCCCCCGCCGAACGGTCTGGGTCAGGCTATCCCGGAAGCCCTCCGCTGCGATATTTATGAGCCGGAAGGCGACGATCCGAACGTGAACCGCCCCCTCGTCATTATGCTGCACTCCGGTAACTTCCTGCCCCCGCTGGTGAACGGCGGTTGCACAGGTACCAGAAAAGATGCCTCTGACGTGGAAATGGCCAAGCGTCTTGCCAGAATGGGTTATGTTGTTGCCTGCGCCGACTATCGTCTGGGCTGGAACCCCATCGCCGGCACACAGACCGAGCGCGTTTACACGCTCATCAACGCTGCTTACCGCGGTGTACAGGACTCTCGTACCTGCGTGCGTTTCTTCCGCAAAACAGTGGCTGAGTCGGGCAACCCGTTCAAAATTGATACCGACAAAATCACCATGTGGGGTATCGGCACCGGCGGCTATATTTCGCTGGCTTCTGCCACACTTGATACTATCACCGACACGTATATCCCCAAATTCCTGACTCCTCAGGGTCCTATGGTGATTGAACTGCTGAGTGGTGATATCAATGCTACGAAGGTAGGTCGCAACCCGGGTATTCCCGGTCTGCCTTACCCGGCTGGTGACACGCTTTGCTACCCCAATCACCTGGGCTACAGCTCCAGCTTCGCCCTCGGTGTGAATCTGGGTGGTGCTCTGGGCGATTCAAGCTGGATTGATTCAGGCGATCTGCCGTTTATCTCTTTCCACAATCCTGCTGATCCGTTCGCTCCCTGCAACATCGGCGTGGTACTCGTTCCTCCACCGCTGAACCTGCCCGTTGTGGAAGTTTCCGGCAGCTGCGGCGCTCAGCCCATGTTCACTTCTGCAGGCTTGCAGAGCCCGTTCTACAATGCCAACTTCGACGATCTGCTGTCTCAGAAGGCACGTACGCTCAACGGTAATCTGGAAGGTTTCTATCCGTTCCTCGGCAGCGACTCCAGCCCGTGGGCATTCTCTTCCAGCTCCAACCCGTACAACCTGACAACGGACCCGGGCTGCGAAACACTGGCTGCCACGCATGACTCCTATATTGACACAGTAATGCGCTATTTCGCTCCGCGTGCCTGCGCTGCACTGGGTCTCTCCGCTGATTGCCAGCTGGTAAACACCAAAGAACTTTCTTCCAGCCAGGTAGGTCTGTCGCTCGCACCAAATCCTGCTTCCGATTACTTCATCCTGAAAACAGATGCCCGTTATGAAATGACCCGCATCGAACTGGTTGATATCGCAGGTCGCGTTTGTGCAACTTATCAGGACATGAACAGCAGCCGTTTTGAAGTGCGCAGGAACAATCTTGCTCCTGGTGTTTACTTCGCCCGCGTACAGTTCAAAGAAGGAACTGTTACCCAAAAAGTGATACTTAACTAACCTTTGAGTCTTAAAGTCGCGTATCTGTAACAGCTACGCAGGAAGCCGCCTGTTTTTGCAGGCGGCTTCTGCTTTTTTTGCCGTTACTTTGCATCACGAATGAAAGTAGTCATCCCCGTCGCAGGCGCGGGTATGCGTCTGCGGCCGCATACCTATACGCAACCCAAACCGCTGGTCCCCGTAGCCGGCAAGCCCATTATTTGCTTTATCATAGACAAGCTCAGGGCGGCTGGCCTCACCGACTTCGTTTTTGTTATCGGATATCTCGGCGATAAAATAAAAGGCTTTATAGAAGAAACCTACCCCGACCTGAACGCCGAATTTGTTTGTCAGGAAAACCGGGAGGGATCGGCACATGCTATCGCGACAGCAAGAGAACTTATTAAAGACGAGGATGAAATATTCATAGCATTCGGAGATACCATATTCGAGGTGGACCTTGAACAGATGCTTTCCTGTGCGTATTCCTGCATCGGCGTCAAAAAAGTGACAGACCCCCGCGAGTTCGGAGTCGCAGAATACGGAGATGACGGAATGATTCAGCGGGTCGTTGAAAAACCGCGTATCCCGAAATCCAATATGGCCATCGTAGGTCTCTACAAGATCAGGGAAATAAAGGACTTGCTCGACTCTATTGACTACCTGATAAAAAATGACATACGCACGGTTGGTGAGTACCAGCTCACCGATGCCCTGCAGTTTATGATTGATCAGGGCATTGAATTCAAGGCTATTCCGGTAAATAACTGGTTCGACTGCGGCAGAAAAGACGTGCTGCTCGAAACCAATGCCGTGCTTCTTGACCAGCGATTCAGACAACCATCGGGTGGCGGACAACTTCCCGTTTTCCAGAATACCATCTTCATACAACCCGTAGCCGTCGGACAAAACTGCACTATCAGCAACAGTATCATCGGTCCGCATGTAACTATTGGCGACAATGCTACAATTCACCGTTCCATTGTGCAGGACAGTATTGTGGGTAGTTTTGCTGCACTTGACGAGGTAGTACTAAAACACTCTGTCATTGGCAGCGATGCCAGTATCAAGGGAATACAGCTCAGCCTGAATATCGGAGACAATACCGAAATTGATTTTGACTGATAATTACAGTTTGAGTTTTCTTTAACATAAATAACTCAACCATTCAGGCACTGTGTTTGTCTTGAAAATGCAGCATCTGACTTGAGTTACAGTTCATTCTAAAACCGGAATTATTTCCGGCCAGACTAAATTATGGAAAAGGTTAAATGCCTCATTATCGGTTCCGGTCCAGCCGGATATACCGCTGCAATCTACGCCGCCCGTGCCGGTCTCTCCCCGGTACTCTACACTGGTCCTCAGCCGGGTGGCCAGCTTATCACCACCAACGACGTGGAGAACTACCCGGGTTACCCGGAAGGGCGTATGGGCCCTGAAATGATGGAAGATTTCAGAAAACAGGCCGAACGGTTCGATACCAGTATCAGGAATGAAATGATCAACAAGGTGGATTTCACCGGGCCTGTTCACAAAGCCTGGTCGGAAAGCGGACACGAAATTCACGCCAATACGATCATTATTGCTACCGGTGCCAGCGCCAAATGGCTGGGAATACCGGGCGAACACGAACTCGAAAACAAGGGTGTCTCTGCCTGCGCTGTCTGCGACGGCTTCTTTTACCGCCGCCAGAAAGTAGCCGTGGTAGGTGGTGGCGATACCGCTGCCGAAGAAGCTACCTACCTCTCCAAAATATGCTCCGAAGTGCACCTGATCGTGCGCCGCGATGAAATGCGTGCCTCCAAAATTATGCAGGAGCGGGTACTCAACACACCCAATATTACTGTTCACTGGAACAGTGCTCCGGTAGAGGTGCTCGGTACCGACGGAGTAGAAGGTGTAAGACTTCAGGATACAAAAACCGGGGAGGAGCGCGTACTGGAAATTACCGGGTTTTTCGTAGCCATCGGCCATAAGCCCAATACCGATGTGTTCAACGGCTGGCTTACGCTCGACGATACCGGTTACATCGTTACCCAACCCGGACGCAGCTTTACCAATATCCCCGGTGTATTTGCCTGTGGTGATGTGCAGGACAGAATTTACCGTCAGGCAGTAACCGCTGCCGGTTCAGGCTGCATGGCAGCACTGGATGCCGAGCGATATCTCGTGGAGCACGGGATGTAATTTTCCGGCGAGTACCATCCGTAGTATGATGGCGGGAACCTTTCGAATGCTTCGGGGGCTCCCGCCATTGTTGTTTATTTCGTTGATTATATCCGACAAACAGGTGGATAATTCCGATGCGATATCTGTTTCTCCGGGAAGTTCATGCTACCTTTGTGATACATTATCAGTTAGAATAAATGACCTTATGAATTTAAAAGAGCAAACCACTCCCGAAGCAGTCTCGACCGATAACCGGATTCTTTTGAAATCACACGCCAGGTTCTTCATCGTTCCTGCAGTAATCTCGTGTTTGCTGCTTGCTGCCGTCAGTGTTATTATTTTCATGAATATTGAAGTGCCTGACAGTTTCTCGGTCGAAATACTCATGGTGTTAGTCCCGCTCTTGTTTTTAGTTCGAATCGCATGGCAGATTCCGGATTACATCAAGGCGCCGGAGTATGTTCTGGTAGATTTTGAAAACCGGATGCTGACCGTCAATCCCGGGAAACCGGATGCAAGAGAGATTTTATTCAGTGATATTCTCCGAATGAAATATTCCAGCAACCTGTATCTCTTTGCCACGGCCCATAATTTTTATCTGAAACTGGCCACTGGTTCGATGACGACACCACTTCTGATTGCCATGAGAAGTGACCCCATGTCTAACGCCCTTTATTTTGCCTTGCAGAACAAAGGAGGAATTGAAATGCAGCAGGACGGCGTCGCTGCCTCTGTCCGGCCCAGAAACAGGTCAACAGACCGTGAACCGGATCTGCAGGGGATGGCCGCTGACCCCGCATTGATTGCCGTCAACTCCGTTCGCTATGCTCATTCCATCCTTTCAGTGGGTCGGACAGGAACTTTGGCTGTTTTTGTTTTTGCCATGCTTAAAATGCTTTCGACGTGGGTTCTGGCTCTGGTCATCATCG
>JBEGNB010000301.1:0-2974 GCA_041182785.1 Bacteroidota bacterium | reverse complement strand
CAAAATGCCGCCGCCAAGGGTCAGTTGCAAGGTCCTGAAAAGGAAGCTATCGCCTTTGCCAATATCGCCCTGTTCAGTGCCGCCGACAGCAGCCTGCAAAAAGCCGGCGTCACCTCCGAATCAGGCATCTTCGAACTGCGCGGACTCAAAGCAGGAAGCTACTACCTGAAGGCCACTTATCTGGGTATGGCAGACCTGTACAAACCGGGTATCCTGCTTTCCGAAAGCGAAACGCTCGGTCTGGGTGTGGTTACGATGTCTGCGCGTACGCTCGAGATGGCCGAGGCGGTCATCACTGCCACGCGCCCGATGGTCGAAGTGCGCTCCGATCGCACTGTCTTCAATGTACAGGGAACTATCAACAGCGCAGGCACCGACGCCCTCTCTCTCATGCGCAAGGCTCCGGGTGTAACGGTGGACAATAACGACAATATCAACGTACTCGGACGCGCAGGCGTGCTCATTTATCTGGATGGCAAACGTCTGCCGCTGTCGGCACAGGATCTGGCGGCCTATCTTCAAAGTCTGCCAGCCGATCAGATTGACCGTATTGATATCATCACCAACCCGGGATCGCGCTATGAGGCTGAAGGCAACGCCGGCATTATTGACATCAGGCTTAAAAAAGACAAGAGTCTCGGCGCCAACGGTTCGCTGAACTCCACGGTCAGTCAGGGCCGGTTCGGAAGGGGCAACCTCAGCGGTACCGGCAACTACCGCAACAAACTAATCAATGTATTCGGATCCGCACTGGCTGATGCAGGCCGTAGCTACCACAACATGAACTCCCTGAATTACCAGAACGGGATCGTTCAGGAGGAAATCAATGACAGTGAAAACGATACAAGAAACTACAATTTCAGGCTGGGAACTGATTTCTTCCTGTCAAAATACCATACCGTTGGCTTTATCACCAGTGCTGCAAATAACTACGCCGACCGAAGCAGTTTCAACCGGATCACGCTGGCCCGACAGTCAACTCCGAATGTCATTGACAGTATCCTCGTGGCGGGCAGCACGGCAGATAACCCGCGTACACAGCGTACTGTCAATCTCAATTACCGCTACGACAATACCAAGGGTCGTGTCCTCAACTTTGATCTCGACTACGGCAACTATATCAATGAAACTCGCCGTTTACAACCCAATCTGTACTACGACGCTACCGAAACCTATGTACTCACCGAAGTATCCCAGAAGTACGATACACCTACCGATATTGATATTTATACGGCTCAGCTCGACTTTGAAGACAAGCTCTGGGGCGGCAATCTCGGACTCGGGGGTAAACTCAGTAAAGTAGGCTCTGACAATACCTTCCTGGTTTTTGACGAAAGATCCGGCAATTTTGTACAGAATGACACGCTTTCCAACGAATTCACCTACGATGAAATGGTGTGGGCAGGTTATGTCAGTTACGCCAGGGCGCTCGGTAAAAAATGGAATATGAACACAGGTGTCCGGGCAGAACATACCGATATCACCGGTAACCTGCGTGCTTTCCTGCCGGAGCTGCAGGAACCTCCGGTCTTGCAGAATTATCTGAACTGGTTTCCAACTATTGGTCTCACCTATGCTCACGCACCGGAACATATTTTCTCTGTCAATGCAGGCAAACGCATCAACAGGCCCGATTACAACGTACTCAACCCGTTCAATAACCGGCAAAGTGAACTTTCTTACGAAAAAGGAAACCCTTTCCTGCGCCCGGAGATAGTGAATAACGCGGAAATCGGTTATACCTTCAAAAATCGGTATAACTTCAAAGCTGGTATCAGCCGAACTGACAACCAGATTACACGACTGATAGCACCTGATTCCATTGACCCGCGCGCTGGCTACATCACCTGGGAAAATATCGCTTCCAGAACAGTGGTGAGTCTGAACGCCAGCGCTCCGGTCCAGATAACGCCGAAATGGAATGCTTACTTCAACGTAAATGTCTCGCACATCAACAATCAGGCCCGTTACCCCAATGGTGCGGTGATTGATGTACAGGTATATTCATATAATATCTACCACCAGCAGACCTTCGACCTTCCTTTCGATCTGAAAGGAGAAATATCGGGATACTACTCCGGGCCAGGTGTCTGGGGCGGCGTTTTTCTGTATGAGTCCAACTGGAGCCTGGACCTGGGACTGCAGCGCAAGTTTCTGAAAAACCGCCTGAATGTACGTCTGAGTGTGAGTGATATCTTCTACCAGACAGGCTGGAGTGGTGAATCAACCTTTAATGGCCTCACTTCTGTCAGCAGTGGCCGCTGGGACAGCCGCCGGGTCAGTCTGAACGCGGGATACCGGTTCGGTAACGATCAGGTGAAATCAAGAAAACGCCAGACGGGCATCGAAGCCGAGCAAAAGCGGACGGGCGGAGGATAAAGAGTGCCTGACTCTCAAAAACCCGAGCAAACCACACATCGGTCGGTTTTGCCAAAGCTGGTCTGTAGCACTATTTCCATGCCTCCTGCGAAGCGCGAGCGCGTGCGCGCGATGTCTGCATCATAGGAAACTGTAATAGTGAACTGGTCGTTACCCATTTGCACTGCCGGCACAAGAGTGTTCAGTGTGAAAGCAGAACCGGGCAGGCTTCCGCCTCTGAGATAGGCACCGGCTGTCATTTTAGCCCCACCACGCCCCGTAAAACCGGTCTGGTAAAATATACCGGCCATGGTCTGCCACTGCAGACTGTTGGAACCGGTCACTGATTGACGGCGATACAGCGCTCTTAACTGTACACTCTGAGCATGGGCCCGCGTTTTCCAGACTGAACAGGTTCCGTAGAGTACCATACCCACTCCCAGCCGATTTTCGTCGCCCAGCAGGGAGTAAACCGGCTTGTTCAGGTGTCGCCACGCCAAACCGGCCGACCAGCCCTTTTCGTTGTTGTACAGGACAAATCCGGAAGACAAATCAGGCTGAAAGATATTGTCGCGCAGGAAGTTCTCTCCGTTGCTGTTCGACGGATCAAAAGAGC
>JBEGNB010000300.1:0-12426 GCA_041182785.1 Bacteroidota bacterium | reverse complement strand
ACTATATTTTCAGGAACAGGGGCAAGGATGCCGGCGGACTGCAATTTGAGGATGTATCCGAAGCGTGGGGATTCGGGGCACCGGTACTCACCAACGGCTCGGCTTACGCAGACCTGGATCTGGATGGCGATCTCGACCTTGTTCTGAACAATATGGATGAGCAGGCTGGAGTATATCGCAATAATACTGAAACCGTAGCGCCGGGCAACAAATCAGTACGGTTCCGCCTGACAGGCAATGCACCCAATACCCGGGGAATAGGCACCAAAGTGAGGCTTTATCAGGGCAGCTACTGCGACGAACGGGAAATGCAGCCCGTGAGGGGCTTCCAGTCGGGCGTTGACTTTACCCTGCATTTCGGACTGGGCTCCGGAGCGACCATTGACTCGGCAGTAGTTATCTGGCATTCGGGGAAACTGCAGCGGCTAACCGGTCTTCAGCCCGGACAAGTGATTGAACTCCGGGAATCGGATGCCACAGATACCTGGAAAACACCCACGCGCAGAGCCACCTTTTTCGAGTCGGTTACACCCTCTCCGATTGCCTTCGAGCACCGGGAAAACGAAGCGGTAGATTTCAACATACAGTCCACCCTGCCCTGCTTCCAGTCGAGGCGCGGACCGGGTATGGCAGTCGGCGATGTAAATAACGACCAGCTGGAAGATATCTATCTGACAGGCGCACAGGGCCAGTCGGGTGAATTGTGGATACAGCAGAAAGGAGGGCAATTTATAAAAAGCAATCAGCCATATCTCTCCCTGTATTCTGAAAGGGAAGACGTAGATGCTGTATTTACAGACATCAACGGCGACAAATCGCCCGATCTGGTGATTGCAAGCGGCGGTTATTTGTCAGACGATCAGGGTGTTTACGCACCCAGAGTAGCCATTAACGATGGCAAGGGGAACTTCAGCGAGCTGCCATCGGCAATCACAGGTTTGTCGGTGAATGCCGCAGTAGTTCGGGCGGCTGATGCAGATGGAGACGGTGACAGTGATTTGTTCATTGGAGCCCGTTCCGTTCCGAAGCGTTTCCCGCTGGCGCAGTCCAGCGTACTCCTGCTGAACGACGGACGCGGCACATTCGCACCCGCGCCCGCATGGCTGCCGGCGGGAGGAGCAATCGGACTTATATCAGATGCTGTCTGGACCGATTTGAATAGCGACGGCAAGCCCGATCTGATTGTTGCAGGAGAGTATAATCCCGTCAGATGCTTCATCAACCAGGGCAGTTCGCTGGCAGAGGAGACTGCTTCGCGGTTTCCTGCGGCAACAGAGGGCTGGTGGCTCAGTCTGAAAGCTGCTGATATAGATGGTGATGGCGACGAGGATCTGGTAGCAGGCAACTGGGGCATGAACAATCAGATGAAAGTGGACGAACAGCATCCGGCACGGCTGGCGGTAAAAGATTTTGACGGAAACGGTTCCGTTGATCCGATTCCGGGATATACCATACAGGGAAAAATGTATCCCGGGTTGAGTCTGGACGAGTTACTGGCGCAATTACCCTCAAGGAAAAAAGTATATACCAACTACGAGAGCTATTCCGGTGTTGATTTTGAGGCACTACTCAGCGGTGACTTCGGGAAAGACGCTTCATTTCTGGAGTTGAAAAGATTTTCGACCACCCTGTTCATCAACGATGGCAGCGGGAAATTCAGCTTAGGAGAGCTCCCCCTTCAGGCACAGTTTTCACCTGTCTATGCTATTGAAACAGCCGATGTCAACCAGGATGGCATCACCGACCTGTTACTCGCCGGCAACCAGTCAACCACGCGTATTTCTATGGGCAAAATGGATGCAAACTACGGGTTGCTGCTCCTCGGCAAAGGGAGCGGACGATTCGAGGCGGTACCACAGCACAAGAGCGGGCTGAGCATCACAGGTGATGTAAAGGGCCTTCACTGTTTGTCCGATGGCAGACTGCTTGTGACGAGGAATAACTCGGCAGTACGGATGTACCGGCCGGGCAAGTAAGCGCGGGGCGGATGAGCCGGAAAACACAAAGAAGTATATAACTACTTTTCTCCGTCGAAATATCGGCGAATTTTATCGGCTACCGCTTTCCCGGCTACCGATTCCAGCGTTTCTCCGGTTGCCTCCCGCACGCGGGCGAGCGACCCAAAGTGTTGCAGCAGTTTTTCGGCAGTTTTTTCGCCGATACCGGAAATTTCAGTCAGTTCCGTGCGCAGGAAATTACGGCTTCGCTGGTTCCGGTGGAAAGTGAGTCCGAAGCGGTGTGCCTCGTCCCGCGCCTGTTGTATGAGTTTAAGTGATTCCGACTTCTTGTTGATATGGGCTGGCACGGGATCGTCGGGGAAATAAATCTCCTCCAGCCGCTTGGCGATACCCACCACAGTGACGTCATTTTCGATACCCAGTGCGCGTATACTCTTCATGGCGGCACCCAGCTGTCCTTTGCCACCGTCAATAATAATCAACTGGGGCAGTCCGGCTCCTTCGGATATCAGCCTTTTGTACCGCCGGAAAACCACCTCTTCCATCGTAGCGAAGTCGTTGGGGCCCTCCACCGTTTTCACATTGAAGTGGCGATAGTCGCGCTTGGAAGGCTTTGCATTGCGGAACACCACACAACTGGACACAGGATTGGTACCATGCAGGTTGGAGTTATCGAAACATTCCAGCCAGAGCGGGAGTCGGTCCATGTTCAGATCCGATTGCAGTGTGCGCAGGATACGTTCGGCGGCTGTTTGCTTGCCGGTGGCATTGGCAGCCTGCCGCTTCTTCTGGAGCAGGTGATACTGGACATTCTTCTCCGAGAGGTCGAGCAGTTTCTTTTTATCACCGATTTTAGGCACCGTGAAAATCCATTCGGTGCTTACGGGAGCGTCTTCCGGCGACGGGTCGAAGGGAACGATAATTTCCTTCGTAATACTGTTGAATCGTTCGCGGAGGTGCTGAATGGCATACAGGAGGAGTGTTTCGCGGTCCTCGTCGAGATTTTTGGTGAGAGTAAGCGTATAGGTGTGGATGATAGCCCCGTTGATTACCTTCAGATAGTTGACAATAGCCTCCTTGTCGTCATCGGCGATAGAGAACACATCCACATCGCGGATAGCGGGGTTCACCACCGTACTTTTGCCCTGATAATCCTCGAAGAGCGTAAGTTTTTCTTTCAGCGTATGGGCGTGCTCGAAGCGCATATCTTCAGCGGCCCGCATCATTTCCTCCTTCAGGTGCGCTTTAACGGCGGCGAAGTTACCCTTGAGAATATTTTTGATTTGTTCGACCTTTCTGTTGTAGGCCTCCTCCGTCTCAAAGGCCACACAGGGGGCGGCGCAGTTTTTGATATGATATTCAAGACAGGGCTTGAACTTCTTTTTATCAATATTTTCAACAGAAAGCAGCAGCGAGCAGGTGCGCAGCTGAAAGAGCTTTCGGATCAGTTCGGTGATCTGCTCCACCCTGAACTTCTGTAGATAGGGTCCGAAATAGGTAGAACCATCGCGTATGGGCTTGCGCGTGAGGAACACCCGGGGAAACCTTTCAGATTTGATGCAAATATAGATGAGCGGCGATTTCTCATCTTTCAGCATCACATTATAACGTGGCTGATGCTTTTTTATAAGCGTATTCTCCAGCAGAAGCGCATCATATTCCGTTTCTACGATAGTGAACTCGATATGGCTGGCATTTCTGACCAGCGCCTTCGTTTTGGCCAGCTGGTATTTTTTATCGCCGAAATAGGAGCTGAGCCGGTTGCGAAGATTTTTGGCCTTGCCGACATAAAGGATGACCCCTTCCGGATCCACGAACTTGTAAATGCCCGGATCGGTGGGTATTGTGGGAGAAAACGATTTGAACTGTTCGTTCGTCATATTGTTAGAGTTGCAAAGATAGGATAACCCGAATATGCCATGCCACTGCCAGCGATATTTCGCTGAAACAGGATGAAGTACTTGTTACTTCTTATTTATCCTTCGTCGAAATAAAGTGTTCAGTTCACAAAAAACGCTCACTTACCCCACAAAATCGGGGGAATGACAAAAATCAGCTTTCCTGTTTTCACAAAAATGCAGGAACTTGCCCCCGTTTTCTCCGGTACCCTTCTTTGCTCATCCGGAGTTTCGTTTTCAATCCCGCAGTTTTAACAATCCCTCTTCCGGAGGGAAATCAACTTTCTGAATCTTTCAATCATGGGTGACATTTCACAGCAGTACGACCCTGCCATTCTGAAACAGCTTCCTTCCATCGTTAAAGCCTACCAACTGCCCGACAACAAAAAGGCGATTTCACAAATAATCACCTCATTCGGACCATTCCTGGCCATTTGGGTAGCCATGTACTTCCTGCTGGATGTTTCTTTCTGGTATGTACTTCCACTGGCCTTTCTCAATGCCTTCTTCCTTGTACGTATCTTTATCATCCAGCATGACTGCGGCCACCAGTCGTTTACTGCAAACAGACGGGCCAACGATATCATCGGCCAGATATGCAGTATGCTCAGTTTTATTCCCTACCGCTACTGGGCCAAGAGTCACAATTTTCACCACGGGCACAATGGTATCCTGTGGGAACACCGCGATATCGGCGATATTGACCTGCTGACAGTTAATGAGTACAAGGCGCTCTCGCCGTTCCGCAAATTCAAATACGTATTATTCAGAAGTTTCCCGATTCTGTTCATCATTGGTCCGATGTGGTATATCATGGTCAACAACCGTGTACCACTGATCCAGATGAAAGGCTGGGAACATGCGCACAAAGCCCTGTGGCTGAACAACATCATGCTGGTACTGGTATATACCGGACTGGTATGGGCACTCGGGTTTGAGGCGCTTTTGCTGATACACCTCCCGATTGTTGCAGCGTTTGGTATTATTGCCATCTGGTTCTTTTACGTACAGCACCAGCACGAAACAGCCTACAAGCAGTGGAAAGACCGCTGGGACTACATACAGGCTGCCGTTCAGGGAAGTACCTATTACAAACTGCCGAAACTGTTCCACTGGCTTACCGGGAATATCGGCTACCACCACATACACCACCTGAACCCGCTGGTGCCCAACTACGAACTGGCGCGCTGCCATAATGAGAATCCGATTATGGACAAAGTAGCCAACAGCATCACATTCACGGAAAGTCTGAAGTGTATCTTCAACAAACTCTGGGATGAGGATCAGCAGCGCATGATATCGTTCCGCGAGTATCGCCGTCGCTATAGCACTAAATAGCCAATTATTCCGTACACGTTGAGTACAGTTTGCAGGCAGCCGACTCAGGCCTATGTCGGCTGCCTGATAAAACTAAGGGCAAATGTGACTTTCTCCTGACTATCGGCAGGAGGAGAAAACTTACTTTTGCGCCCTGAAACAAACAATTCCATCATGCGGATATTTATTGCCTTTTTTTCTCTGTTACTTTCCTCCGGACTCCTTGCACAACCCTCCTCAACGGCAACTACGACGCCTGCTCCGGAGACTCACCTGAAAAATATCAGGCAACTCACTTTTGGCGGCGACAATGCAGAGGCATACTGGAGCCCCGACAGCAAGTGGCTCACTTTCCAGAGTAATCACAAGAAATGGGGACTTGAGTGCGACCAGATCTTCGCCATGAAAGTTAGCGACGCTGCAGGCGACAGCACCTACAAACCAAAGACAATCAGTACTTTAAAAGGAAGAACGACCTGTTCATTCTTCATGCCCGACGGCAAGCATATTCTGTATGCCAGTACGCACGAGGGTGGCGAATCCTGCCCCCACATGCCGGATCTGCGCGCAGGAGGCAAGTACCTTTGGCCAATCTTCGAGACGTACGATATTTACATCGCCGACCTGAAGGGTAATATCACCAGACAGCTGACCGATGCACCAGGATACGATGCGGAAGCCGTTCTGAGTCCCAAAGGAGATAAAATTGTATTCACCAGCGACCGGTCCGGCGACCTGGAACTCTGGATTATGGATACTGACGGTTCCAATCAGAAGCAACTTACTTTTGATCTGGGATACGACGGTGGTGCGTTCTTCAGTCCCGATGGCAAGAAACTGGTATTCCGCGCCAGCAGACCAAAAACTGCAGAAGAAATTACCGAATACAAAGACTACCTGAAACAGCACCTGGTGGCGCCCACCAACATGGAAATCTATACCGTTAATATTGACGGCACTGATCTTCGTCAGATAACCAACCTTGGAAAAGCTAACTGGGCTCCCTATTTCCATCCCAACGGTAAAAAAATCGTCTTCAGCAGTAACCACCACTCCAAGCGCGGGTACGACTTCCAGTTGTATATGATCAATGCAGATGGCAGCGGCAATCTGGAACAAATCACTACGGAAAGTATCTTCAACTCATTCCCGATGTTTTCGCCTGATGGCAAGAAACTGGCATTTTGCTCCAACCGCAACAACGGAGGCACCAGAGATACCAATGTATTTGTGGCAGACTGGGTTGATTAGTGTGTTGGTTTCGCGTAGATGTTGCGCAGATTTACAGTCCAAACCAGGCGTGGTATCACCTGAAATACCATGCACCTGATCAGACCAGTGATTTCATTTGTCACCGGGAGATTTATTAAATTTCTGTGTAACATCTGAGCAAACAATCTGTGTAACATCTGCGAGAAATACCATTTACCGGATTTTACTGACCTTTGCCTGAAATGACAATCATGAACAGACTACTCATTCTCCTTTCAGGTGTCTTGTGGCTGGCAGCCTGCCACACCTCGCAGCCTGTAGTTTACACGCAGGACCGTATCGTTCCGGTTGAAAAGTCGCTGGTCTGGAAGATCTCCGGTAACGGTCTTAAAAATCCGAGCTACCTGTACGGCACTATTCACCTCATTCCCAAAGACGAGTATGAAATGCCGGAGACCATCAGGGAGGCCCTCGACCACTGCAAGCGGGTAACTTTCGAGATTGACATGAAAGAGCTGACCAGTCTGCGAACCCAGTTCAGTCTGATGACCAAGGCCTTCATGCCGGGAAACAAAACCCTCAAAGACCTTCTTTCTGCCGAAGATTACGCTTTTGTGAAACAGAAAATGGCTGAAAAGGGCCTGGCTTCGGGTATGATGGAGCGTATGAAACCCATGTTCCTGAGTACCATGATGAGCGGCGATGAAGAGTCGGGCTCTTCAGGTGCCATGACTTCAGTTGAAATGGAGTTGTACAAGAGTGCTCGAAGGCGCAAACTGGAAACCGCAGGACTGGAAACCACTGCCTACCAGATGGGGATTTTCGACAGTATTCCGTACCGCGACCAGGCAAAAATGCTGGTGGACGGGCTCAGAAGTATGGAAGTGGATACCGCTTCGGGTGGTCAGAGTGAGCTGGAAAAAATGCTTCAGATGTACCGCGAGCAGGATATAACTTCCATGCAGACAATGATTGCAGAGGAGGAAGGCATGGGTCAATATGAAAACTTGCTGCTCGGCAAACGAAACCGGAACTGGATTGCGCCCATGTCGCGCATGATGGAAGAAAAACCCACAATATTTGCAGTAGGTGCAGGCCATCTGGGTGGACCGGGCGGTGTTGTAGCTCTGCTGAGGCAACGCGGATACAGTGTCGAGCCGGCAACCAGTAAATAGATTCTAGCCCAGCCAGTATCCGATGAGTATAGCGACAAAACCAGCCTGATACCCTCTCCAGATATCCCGGGACTCGTGATCAGTATTCCGCATCGTGAGGTACCCGACCAGCCCTGCCATGATTATGGCGATAGCCAGTACAAGATTCAGGCTCAGGCGCACCTGGCCCACAGATACTGCGTAGCCGGGCCAGGCGAATGCCAGAATCATAATCATGGCAATCAGGCTGCCCATACCCGTTGCATACATACTTACCTTACTAAAGATATTGATAAAAAACGCCAGAAACAGAGCTATACACGCCCCCAGCGTAAACTTTGCGTATAACTCAGGTACCATTCCCCCCATAAAGTTTTTGTACAGCCACAGATAAAACACCCCACAAACGATGTAGGGACCTATCCGCTCCTGTTTGTCGCGCATTTCCAGTGCCTTGATTAGCCCGAGCGGTTTCATCAGAACCACACCAAGTGCAGGAATCAGGAAACTGGTGCTGAAAACCGACAACAGCAGCAGTACACTGCGCTGCTCGCCACCGAACGCAAACGGATTGGCCGACATCATGAGCAGCAAAACATACGTAAGAACGAGGAGAGGATGAAAAGGCAGCAAATCTGAACGAATAAAGGTATGAGCAAATGAACAAACAGGGGTCAAAAGTAAGACTATCGCTGAAACAGTTCCAGACTTTTCTCATCAGGCTCTATACGCATACCCCTTTGTTTGAGCAAACGCAGCAGACCCATACTACCCCCCAGATGAGCCACACCCACGGCACAGAACAGGCTTTGGCCAGACGACAGCTCCTCAAACCGGACTGCCATTCCGGCATTTCTTTCATCCGAGAGAATTGACCTGTTTTCACGGAGCGATTTGCGGGCAATCCGGGCAAGTTCCTGGATATTTCCCGTAGCGTACATTTTCAGCATATTGTCTGTCTGGTGCTGCGCTCTCCGGTGATATTTCAGAAAACGAACCAGACTGGCCACGTGAGATTTTACGGGAATCCTGCGTACAATATTAATCTGACTGCTGTAACTTTCCATACCTGCCACCGTTTTACCCGCATTCATGGCAGTTTGCCACAGCATTTCATCGGGTGACGCTTCGTAATCATGCTGCAGGTTACTTTTCATCAGAGCCGACCACACGACAAACGGGTGCTGGCCATCGAGTACCCCTGCGTGCGTACCCAGACGCTTGTGCGCGAGAAACTCCAGTTGTTTCCAGGCACCCCTTGGAAGCAGTTCCTTGAGTGTTTGCCCTTCCGGAAGTCGGATACCGGCATCGAATACGTCCGTACTGATTTCCCCGAGATCAAATTCGCCCGCGTAGCAGTCGCACGAAAGGAGCCGTTCTACAGCAGGTTCAAACCAGATGAAGGCGCGGGAGTCGGGTGCATGTACCGTTCCGAACAGATACGATACCGGACCGTCCGGAGGAGTAATCCTCCAGAGAGGGGTTTGTTTTTTCTTTTTCATTACCGTATTCCCATACCGAGCAGCACGGCAATTGCAATAATCATAACTGCTGTAAGTTTTTGGACTGCTTCCAGCGTGATTTTTTTCATGAAACGGTTACCAATCCACGCACCGGCGAAAGCGCTGAGCGTAGCCGCGAGTAGTACATGCCACTGGTCCCACAAGTTTTCGCCGATGAAACGGTTGAAATAAACAGGTAGCCTGGTCAGGTCAACCATACAGGCAATTACCACCCCGGTGGCTATATAAGACTCTTTGGACAACCCGGCGTTTACCAGAAATGCCGACCGGAGCGCCCCCTGATGGCCACTGAGTCCACCGAAAAAACCGCTCAGAAGTCCACCGGCGGTCAAAAACCGCCTGGTAAAATTGAGCGCTTTCAGTGCCGGGACAATCTCCATCAATGCGAAGAAGATCATCACGATGGAAATGACAAAACCGAGCGGACTGACGTGATACAGTCCGTCGCCCATTTTGTAGGAAAACAGCGGCTTCAGCTGATCCAGATAGCCCAGCAGCAGTGCTCCGGCAAGACCACCCAGCACCGACGGGATACCGAAACGGAAAACCATTTCACGGGAAGCTTTGGTACCGAGCAGAGAGAGTTTGAAGATATTGTTGAGCAGATGAACAATACCCGTTAGTGCCACAGCCACGGGCAGCGGAAAGAACAGTCCGAAAACAGGCATAAGTATAGTACCCAGGCCGAATCCGGAAATCAGCGTGAGCAGGGAAGCCAGACAGGCTACAACCGCGATGATCCAGATCATTCTTTATTCTTTACCGCTATCGCCCACAAAGTAGTCCTCGCGGTTTTTGAACAGGACATTGAAAGTAGTCATACTGCCATAGCAGCGTGTGATATACTGCTGGAGATTCACCTTGTCTTCGTCGTCGAGTTTTTTGTGTGCGTTAACCTGCTGTTCGAGTACGCGCAGGCGATCGCGCATCATGACGATTTTGTGGAAAAAAGTATCAATTGGTATTTCCTTGGGTTGTACACCATCTGCCTGAAGTACCATTTTCCCGTTTTTCCAGCGATCACCGAGTTCCACTTTTTCCAGACTCACGCCCGCCCATGCGCGCAGGACCTTCGCCAGAGACTGTTCAGCCTCGGAGAATGTCACAGGCTCTTCCGCCGGGATATGTTCAACAACAGTCCAGTTGGAATACTCTTTTCCCACCATTTTCAGTCCGAACTGTGTGAAGCACACTTCATAAGCTGCCACATGCAGCCTGATAATTACCCCGTCGCCAAAAGCAGGATGCTTGACACGGGAACCAACTCCCAGATAATTCATTGTCGGTATTTGTTTGATTCTGGTGCAAAGATAGTGCAAGAACAGGAAAAACAAGGGCCGCCCCGTCATTACGGAGCGGCCCTGTCCTCGTCATAATACTACTCTTTGTTATCGTCTACTCGCAATGAGTCAAATCCTCCATCAATGCACCTGTATCATCTTCAGCGTGGCGGCATCATCGCCAGCCTTCACCGTGTAGTACAGGATTCCTGTGGTGTTCAGCAGCGCGCGATCTACCGCAATGGCGTTGTAGCCCTTCGCGTAGTCGCCCTGCTGCGTGTAAATCAGTCGGCCACTCTCGTCCGTGATCGTCAGTACGGCTGTCGCCGCCTCCGGAAGGTGGAAGCCGATCACCGTGCGATTCACAAACGGGTTCGGCTGGTTCTGGTACAGCTCGAAGCCCACTCCGCTGATCGTGTTGCCGCCAAAGCGCAGCGCCACATCCAAGCGGTTGTTTGCCATACTGTAACCCTCCGCCTTCGTGATGCGGCCCGATACGCCAATCATCTCGCTCAACTTGCCAGACTTCTTCGCTCTGAACGTCACCGTGAACGAATTCTCGCCGTCCACCGATACCGTCAGCGCATCTCCGAACACACCGAAGTTGTTCTCCGACACTTTGTCCGACTTCACGATGCCCGCTACTTCCAGGCCGCTCAGGTTCAGCGTCATCTGATAACCCTGTACAGCTTCGCTGGCTTTGAAGGTAACATCGAACGTCTCGCCGGCTTTCACCACGCGGTTGTCCACATCGAATATGAGCGTGCCGTTCGTACGGTCATCCACCTGCATCGCGCTGTTCGCTACTGCCGTGCCGTTCACGTCACCAATCTTCACACCCACAAAGTCCTCCACCAGATTACTCTGTGCATCAGCGATCGAGATGTTCTCTTTCAGCGGAGCAGTGAACGGATTCAGCGGATTGGCAAACTGCTGTGACTTGTCCACAAACCTCCAGGACGTGTTGTTCGGAAGCTCTGTGTAAATACCCAGGATCAGCTTGCGCAACTCCACAATGTCGAATGTCGTGATCGAATTCGACTTGTTCGCATCCGCAGCAATCATCTTGTACGGACTGCCCAGCGGCTCAATACCCAGGATGTGCTTCGAGATCAGCACCAGGTCATACGTCGTCACACCATTGAGCGGATTGTCGTCCTTCGCAGGCGTAATCGTGTAGTTCGATGCCACCGGTACGCTGTTCGTCACCTTGTACTCACCCACGTTATCCGACAGATCGAAGTAGCTGAACGGCGGTGCAAAGTTCACGGTACCGTCTATCGTCACCGTAGCCTCTTCCACGCCGTCTGTACCTTCTGTCTTCAGTGCGCCCGATACGTTCACCTTGTCGCTGTTCGGGCAGTTGCCGTTGTTGTCCTGTACAATGATGTACGTCTCGCAGTAGTCGGCATTGCCGGCCAGGTCAATGGACCACAACTCCACACACTGCGTACCCACCTCCGAGCAGTTGAACGTCACCGTCGTGATCGGGTTGCCGTTCGCATCGAAGGGGAAGCCGCTGCCGGTACCGCACTTGCGGATACCCGTGCGCAGGAACTGATTCTGTGTGTAGTTATCCACCGTGTACTCCAGGAAGTCAACGTCATTCATCGTAATCATACCCGTTGGCATGATGTTCACGCTCAGTCCGTTGTAGCATACCACCGTCGGTGCCTTGCAGTCGCGGATCTCGATCGGGTATTCACAGATCGTTTCGTTGCCGCAACCGTCTGTTACAAACCACTTGATCTTGTGCTTGCCATACGGCAGTTGCGGGGTCACAAACGTGTTCTGTGCCTGTTGCGTGTTGAACTTCACAGATGCCGTCTTCTTGTTGCCGCTCACCACTTCCTGAATCGCAAAGCCCCACTTCTGGTTCGGTGCCACCGGACGGTTGTCGAACTGACGGGAAGTGGCATTGCCACTCACATTGTTGTACAGGACGTTGTTCCATCCCAGTCCGCCCGGCTGGCTGCCCAGCTGTGTGCTGTTCACCACCGTCTCCATCGTACCGTCGCCGTCCAGATCGAGCAGCAGCTGGTATTCGAAGCTGATGTTCGCACCGCTGCACGCATCTGTCGCCG
>JBEGNB010000299.1:0-3634 GCA_041182785.1 Bacteroidota bacterium | reverse complement strand
TTGACTGAACAGCGCCGGGCTGGTTGAAAAACGGATTGTCAGAGGGGATTTCGCCACTGTCGGTAATGCGGTGTACCTTTCCATGGGCCTTGTCGAGCACTTGCGGGAATTCATCCTGCTTGCCGCGCTCTCCGACCGTTACGTACAGGTATCCATCGCGACCAAACTCCATTCGGCTGCCAAAGTGATACTGAGTGGCCACAAAAGGGAGAGCGGTGAAGATATCCCGGATATCGGTGAGTTGATTACCCTCCAGGCGGGCGCGCATCACCGTGGTGGCCGACAGTTTGGAATCGCCTCCGGGCTGCGGTTTGGAATAGGTAAAGTAAATCAGTTTGTTTTCAGCAAACTTCGGATGCAGTTCCACATCGAGAAGCCCGCCCTGTCCCTCCGACATAACCGCGGGAGCACCTGTTACCTGCGACCTGGTGCCGTCGGGCTTCTGGTGCCAGATAGTGCCTGCCTTTTCGGTAAATATCAGGTCGCCGTCGGGTAAGAATGCCATTCCCCAGGGGCTCTCCAGGTCACGGGCCACTGTATCGAGCCGGTATGTTACCCCTTCCGATACGAAAGTCTGCGGCTTGGGATCTTCCACCACCGCCTGCTGGTTGCGCAGCCGCTCTCTGGTTGTGACGAGATATTTTGCCAGGTCGAGAATCTGTTCATCGGTCAGGACACCTGCGTAGCCCTGCATGCCCGCGAGAGGATACCCCTCTTTGATACCGCGTATGAAATCGAGGCGGGAAGTACCGTACTTCCAGTCGCGTTTCACAAAAACCTCGGCGCTGGCTCCGTGGCAACTGGCACAGTATTTTGTGTAATCAGCGGGCACATCGGCGCTCGAAACTGCTTCTGCAGATTGTTTCTTCATGCTGCAGAAAGAGAGCAGAAAGAGAAGTACAAACAAGGGTAAAATTCGGAGCATGATCCAGATTTTATGTCAGTAATGCGGAATTAATCAAAGAAATTTCCTCCAGAGAATCCGATACGCCAAACACGAGAAACCCGTTATCGTTCAGCAGATTCAGCATTTTCCGGGTTTTTTCAGGGCCATACCATCGGTGCGGCACCTGTACACCTTTTATACCCCGCAGGATATCGAGCTCCTGTTTGAGCTTTACTTTGACCCTGTGAAGCATCTTATAGTTCCATAACCGTTCCGCATTGGCTGCACGTGCGCGCCTGCAGATCGTTTTTATACGTACCGATGGCATCTCTGATCTGAGTACCGATATCTTTCAGTTCAAAACCAGCCTCGTGCAGCGGATTTCCGCAGTTATCACAGAACCAGAGCAGTTTGTCCACCTCGCCGGTGTGCCTTTTTCTTTCAATCACCAGACCGACAGTGTCTGCCGGACGTTGCGGGGAGTGTGGCACCCGCGGAGGGAGCAGAAACATCTCGCCCTCACGAATATCAATGCGCTCGGGCTTACCTTCCTCATTGATAATATTGACGTGCATATCGCCTTTCAACTGGTAGAAAAGCTCTTCGCCCTCCTCCCAGTGATAGTCCTTGCGGCCGTTGGGTCCGCCCACCACCATAACTATAAAATCGTCGTTATCCACGTAAATTTGCTTGTTACCAACAGGCGGTTTGAGCAAGTCGCGGTTGTCATCGATCCACTTGTGAAGGTTGAATGGTCTTGAAATTGGCATATCCGATCTTGTTTGTTCTGCCAAAGTTACGAAAGCCCGTTGAAACTGGCGCCCGGAAAACGCAACAGGCCCCTTTAGCCCCCGATTTTTGCGATAGCGGCAACGTATTTACCGATGATATCGAACTCGATATTCACCCGGTCGCCGGGTTGCAGGTTTCTGAAATTGGTATGTTCCCAGGTATAGGGAATGATGGCTACCGAGAAAATGTCGTCCTGCGGATCCACCACCGTCAGACTCACGCCATTCAGACAAACTGATCCCTTGTTCACCACCAGATGCTCGCGGTCGGGTTTATAGCGGAAGGTGAACTTCCACGATCCACCTTGTTCCTCTACTGCAATACAGGTAGCCACATCGTCCACGTGGCCCTGTACAATATGACCATCAAGACGGCCGCCGACGGGCATGCAGCGCTCCAGATTGACAACAGAACCTTCGCGCCAGTCGCCCAGCCGGGAGCGTTTCAGCGTTTCATCTATGGCCGTAACGCGATGGACGCCGTTGCCGGCCTCTGTTATGGTGAGACAGACTCCGTCGTGACTCAGGCTCTGATCCACCTTTAGTTCATCTGAAATAGGACTTTCCACGGTGAAATGTACATTATTCTGCTCTTTTTCGATGCGAACTACCCTTCCCGATGCTTCAATGATTCCTGTGAACATGACCGATGATGTTTTTATGCTGCTTGAAAACCGCTCAAACGTCTTAATGTTCAAGATAATCCATATCCCTTTCAAAGGTTTCTTCGAGCCGGAAAGACGACCATACGGCAAGAGCGAGACAAACGACGCCAACCGCCGCCGCCGCATACACGGTACTGCCTGTCATTTCTGGCGATTTAAGCCATTGAAAAGCGAGCGCCATGGGCACAAAACTCAGTCTGACAATGCTCGGCACCGCTGAAGCTGCCGTTGCGCGCAGGTTGGAGCCGAACTGCTCGGTGGCATTGGTGATGAATACTGCCCAGAATCCGCCGGCAAAACCGAGCAGGGTAATCAGGAAATACATCTGCCCCACCGTCTGAAGAGGGGCGAACAGATAAATAGCGATCAACAACGCCTGTAAAGCCAGAAAAACGCGCATGGCTTTCAGGCGGCTCCTCAGATACTGACTCAGCAAACCAGAAGAGATATCGCCCGTAACCATGCCCAGATGAAACCATACCACCGCCAGCGCCGGGGAGACGGGCTCCGGAATACCGCGGGCCACGCCAAACTCGGGTGCCAGCAACATCAGGATACCCACGCCAAACCAGGTGGTAACCCCCAGCAGTGTACTGTTCATCAGCCGGGAAAAACGGCTGCGACTGGTAATCAGGTCCAGAATGCGGCCGCGCTGAATATCCGGTCGCTCCCTGAGCCGCTTGTAGATTTCACTGTCGGAAACACTGAGACGCAGCACCAGCAGAATCAGGCCCATGCCACCGCCAATAAAGTAGGCCGTCCGCCAGTCGGTCACGAGCCAGCCCATACAACCGGCTGCCAGTGCGCCCGACATGCCGACCGAGGCGACCAGGGTGGTACCCAGCCCCCTTTTTTCCTTCGGCATGCTTTCGGCCACCAGCGTGATGCCGGCACCCAGTTCGCCGGCCAGTCCGACCCCGGCCAGAAACCGGCAAACAGCGTACATTTCCACGCTGTTGACAAATCCGTTGAGAATTGTACCCAGCGAGTACACTGCAATGGAGTAATAAAGTGCCTTCACGCGGCCCAGCTTGTCGCCCAGAATCCCGGCGCCGATTCCTCCCGCAAACAGTCCGGCCATCTGCCAGTTCTGCAGGGAAAGACTTGCATCCGTGAGCGCCTGGCCACTCAGTCCGAGTTCGGTCAGGCTCTTCACCCTGACCACGCCGAACAGCAGCAGATCGAAAGCATCCACAAAGTAACCGAGCGCAGAAACAATCACCGCCGCGCTGAAGAAAGAAGCCGAATCAGTTTTCATGGGCGTAAAAATAACGGGGAGAAACGGGTTTTAT
>JBEGNB010000298.1:0-11186 GCA_041182785.1 Bacteroidota bacterium | reverse complement strand
GGCCAGGCAGGCCGGTTTTCCTTCTCAAAGGGGCATATCATTTTTTTGTTGATCAGGCTACATTCACTCACAAAGTGAAGCGGCCCTTTTTCGCCCCGGGCAATTCGTCCCGTGCGGTCAGTTAATCCGACCCGCTCTCCGGTACCACTGAAGTTTTACTTCAGCACCGAATTGAATGTGAGTAACGCAACATAAACAGCAGGATGAGTATCATCACACAACAACCGCTCAAACTGGTCTTCAGAGGCCGCCTCGATTTCGGAAACCAGCGCACCTACGACCTCGTATTGAAGCACTGGCAAACACGTCTTGAGAACTATTTCAGGACCGAGGTGCTGTTCAAGGCCGAACAGATTTTTGTTCCGGAAGAACTGGCTATCAACGTGCCGCAGCAAACGCTGATGAGCACTGAAAAGCACTGGCGCAACACTACTTCCTTGCTCAAGGAAGTGGCACAGTATGCTCTTGCCGGCAATGTAGGTGCCTGGTGGGTTCAAAACGGTCAGGTACTGGCTGAATGTCAGATTGAGCCGAACAGTGACAAGGTTGCCGTCTCGGAATACCTCCGCGGCCGCGAGCTGGTTCAGCAGGGTGGTATGGAAGAGGCCAGTATCGCTCTCAGTAACGCTATTGAAAAATACGAGCGTCACGCTGCCGCCTTTGAGCGCAGGGGCTATGTAAACTACAAGCTCAAAAACTTCAATGACGCCCACTACGATTTCTCCAAAAGTATTTCAATCAACCCTGTCGCACCGGAACCGTTCTACGGACGAGGCAAAATCCACATGATCAAAAACGAATGGGAAGCTGCTGCCGCCGATTTTGATCAGGCCATCAAAAAATCGCTGGCCGTACAACCCATGCACTGGCTCGCACGCCTGCGCAAAGGCGACAGCCTCTATCATGCCAAACGCTACGCAGAGGCTATCCCGGAACTTAAATTCTTCCTTCAGCGCAAATTTCAGGAAACCGACCCGAACGTCCGATTCAAATCAAAGGCCGAGTTCCTGCTGGCTGAATGTCAGAAACTGGTTTAATTATACGGACAGGCAGCAAAACATTGTCCCGATTCGTTCATATACCGGGCCGCACCCGCTTATTTTCGTACCTTTGCGGCCCTTTTGGATTTGAACGACAATCTGTATGAGTCACCGCGACAATCTCCTCGGACTAATTGGCACTATTTACCGCTGGAGAAAAGCCCTCCGAAACGCAACTATACTGGCACTTGCCGGAAGTGCTGCCTTCGCTTTGTGGCTGCCAAACTACTACCAGTCAACTACCGTTTTTTACCCGGCCAGCCCGGAAGTTTCCAAACCGGAACTCATCTTCGGATCATCCGCCAAGATGATTGAGTACTTCGGAACCGACAAGGACCTGGACCGACTGCTCGAAGTGGCCACTAGTGACGAGGTTACTGATTATATTGTCAGCAGATTCGGACTTTACCGCCACTATGATGTTGATTCGGCCAGCAGCGAAGGACTGTTCTGGGTGCGCGAAAATTTCAGGAGTCACTACTCCGTTCAGAAAAACAAAAACGACGCTATCGAACTCAGCATAGAGGATACCGACCCGCAACTGGCTGCTGATATGGCCAATGCCGCCCGCGAGAAAATCAATGAAATATCCCAGCGACTGGTAAAGAATACGCAGGCGCGTTTTATGGCCTCTTTCGAGGAAAATATAAAGGCAAAACAAAAGGAACTCGACAAGCTGGCCGACAGCGTACGAACGCTCCAGAATAAATACGGCATCTACAGTGTCACCCAGCAGGGAGAGGTGTTCGCTACTGAGCTGGCTCTCGCTCAGGGTGAAGTGATGCGCAACCAGGGGCGCCTCGAGGTGCTTTCCGACAATCCGCTTATCCCAAAAGATACTGTCGAGTACATACGAGCAAATCTGCGCGCCGGCGAGCGCACTCTTCAGCGCCTCTACAAGTCTGGCAACTACGGCGACAACTTTTCCGTGTCAAACTACAACGAAGGTCTGCCGCAGGTGGCACTGGCAAACGACCTGCACTATCAGGCAAGGCGACAACTAAGCTACGATATCGAACGCTATCATCAGATCAGGGCTGCCTACAATACAGATATCCCGGCAATCCAGCTGATTTCCATAGCCGAAAGGCCCATCATGAAAATCAGACCAAAACGAACAGCACTGGTTGTTGCTTCCACTATCGCAGTATTCCTGTTCACGCTCCTCGCGGCACTGCTGGCCGATGCCTACAGGGATGTAAACTGGAAGAAACTGGCCGCCGACAGCGAAAACTGACCCCGTAACCCCGGATCATGTCTCTCCCACGCATCATCGAGCGACTCACCGCCATTTCCGGGAAACACCCCCAGGGATGGCTGGTAGCTGTATGTATGCTTGTTTCTTTGCTCTCCGTATGGGCAGGAATTGCTCTTGACGCACCGTGGCTCATCCTCACCCCGGCAGCACTGCTCATAGTGTGGCTCACGCTGGTTGACATACGCAAGGTTTTTTTCCTGATGCTGGGTGCCATACCGCTCTCGGTAGAACAGGCATTGCCGGGTGGTTTCGCCACCGACCTGCCCTCCGAACAGTTCATGTGGCTGCTTACCCTCGTGGGCACAGGATGGTTCCTCATGAACTGGCGTACAGTGGACTCCCGCTTCCTGAAAAACTCCATCTCGATTGCGCTGCTGGCTCACTTGTTCTGGATTATTGTGACCATGGCGAGCTCTCAGGTATTTTTCATTTCCCTGAAATACACGCTGGCCAAAGGCTGGTATTTTATTGTTTTCTACTTCCTGGCTGCCCGGTTTCTGAAAGAAGAACGCGACTTTAAAGACTTTCTGTGGTGGTTCTTCGTACCACTGGTGTATGCCATTACGACCGTAGTAGTACGCCACGCAGCCAAAGGATTCACCTTCGAAGAAGTTGGATACGTTATGTGGCCTCACTTCAGGAACCACGTGATGTACGCCTGTCTGCTCGCCATATTTCTGCCCTACATCTGGTACGGAACCTACTGGTACAAACGGTTCAGCTGGAAATGGCTGATCCTTGCCGGCGGCATCCTGTATCTCCTGTTTGCCATCAACTTCGCGTACACACGCGCTGCGTATGTGGCCCTGGTAGCCGCCGTCGGTGTGGTATGGGTGGTGCGTTTCCGACTGATGAAGGTAACGCTGGTAGCCGTCGCACTGTTCTTTGCGGTTATTGTAGCATATCTGGGGACGCGCGACAACTGGCTCGCTTTCGCTCCGGATTATGAAAAAACCATATCCCATACAAGTTTCGACAACCTGCTGGAAGCCACGGTAAAACTGGAGGACATTTCCACCATGGAGCGGGTTTATCGCTGGGTGGCCGCTTCATACATGATAAAAGACCGGCCGCTGACAGGTTTCGGCCCCGGATGCTTTTACACATTCTATAAAAATTACACGGTGTCCAGCTTCCGCACATACGTAAGCGACAACCCCGAGCGATCGGGGATTCACAACTATTTTCTGATGGTAACGGTGGAACAAGGCCTCCCGGGACTCTTTTTCTACCTGCTTTTCTGCGTAGTCGTTATGCTTCGCGGAGAAAGCCTGTATCATACCACCAAAGTACCCTGGCGCAGAAACATGCTCATGGCCGCACTGCTCTGCTTCGTTCTGACCAACCTCCTGATGCTGATGAATGATTTTGTGGAAACAGACAAGATTGGCTCCCTGTTTATCATGTCAGCAGCTATTCTGGCAAGCGGTTCGAGTGAACAGGAAGAGGTGTAATCATACCGGTAGCATAAAAATCAACGGGGCACTTCCACATTTTTAATAATATTCTCCAGTATCTCGCGGGTGGAATACCCCTCCATCTCTCTCTCGGGCGTCAGGATAATCCGGTGGTTGAGTACCGGATAGGAGACGTATCGTATGTCATCAGGCGTCACAAAATTCCGTCCCGACATGGCTGCAACGGCCTTGGCCGATTTCAGCAGCGATAATGACGCACGCGGACTGGCACCCAGAAATATATCCGGATTGTTACGGGTATTGTGAACGATAGTCGCAATATAGCTCAACAATTCTTCTCTGATATACACCTGCTCAATAATGCGCTGGGATTCTGCTATGTCAGCCGGCGTAAGTATCGGATTTACAGACTCCCTGATTGCCCCGTGAAAATCGTCGCGGAATCTGCGCAGTATCTGTTGCTCCTCCTCCAGACCCGGATACGACATAATAATCCTGAAAAGAAATCTGTCGAGCTGTGCCTCGGGCAATTTGTATGTACCCTCCTGTTCAACAGGATTCTGGGTGGCCACCACAAAAAACGGATTGCTCATCTGTCTGGTAATGCCGTCAACTGTTACCTGCCTTTCCTCCATTACCTCAAAAAGAGCCGATTGTGTCTTGGCTGGTGCACGGTTTATTTCGTCTATCAGTACAACATTGCTGAAAATCGGCCCCTCGCGGAAGGAAAAATCCGAAGTTTTCATATTAAATATGGAGGTGCCCACCACATCGGATGGCATCAGATCGGGCGTAAACTGAATACGGCTGAAATCGGCCCTGACTGTCTTTGCCAGCAACTTGGCCGTCAGGGTCTTTGCAATGCCCGGAACACCCTCAAGTAATACATGTCCGCCGGTAAACAATGCCGCCAGTAACAACTCCAGCATTTCATGCTGACCAACAATTACCCTGCTTATCTCGGACCGGACGCTGTCGGCGCGCAACATCACCGGATCAACATTGACTCCCGTGAACGGGTTTTCTCTCCCGGCATGAGAAGCCGGTTCTGACTGTGCTTGTGGGTTGAATTCGTTCTCCATCATTTTTCAGCTGGCGTTTTTCATGAAAGCCTCAAGGGCCTGATAAAAATCTGTCATCATCTGCTCCGTCGGTTCATACCGGGCAATAGCAGTGTATTGGTCAAATATATCAAGTATTTCTGCCTCGGAAATACCGGAAAGATAACTCAGTCTGGCAGCAGATGTACTGCTGTCCGATAGCATACCATTATGGCTCAGGTGTATCACTATTCCGTAGCGGTCGCGGAGGTGCTGCAAAAAATGCCGGAAAGCCTGTACACTGATACTCCTGTAGCTTTTTTCCTGAAAGTGCATATCAGCAATGGTACCGATGAACTCGCAGGATGCATTCTCGTTGGGCTTCAGCACCGGAATAACTCTTTGACGTCGTTTGGCCCTGAAGGCAACCCACAGCAGCGAGGTGCCAATCAGTAGATACCAGGCCCACGCTAGCGATCTCTGTCTCAGAATGTATGTCAAAATACCCGGATTTTCACTATTGTTGGTGTTATTGCGCGTGCGACCCACTGATTCCGGAATTCTGGAAGATGCATCCCAGTAAATATTCCCTTCCGACAGAAATGACAGTACGCGCTCCGCATACAACCGGGCATCTGTTCTCAACAAAGAATAGTTACTGAAGGCAATTGGGGTGGTATGCAGTAAAAAGCGACCTTCTCCATAGTTAACAAGTACAAAGTTCAGGTATGTCCCGTTCAACAGGCCAAGGGGATAAAGATCGTCCTGATTACATACCGACTCCTCGTCAATATAATGCCAGTTGTAACTATTAATGACATTCTCCCGGGCATAATAGTATCTGGCGTCTTCTTCGGATTCAGTAAAGGAAAGCGACAGGAAACCCGTTGTATCTGTTATATAGTAGTAATCAGTCCATGCATAATCCACACACGACAGATCTGTAATACGGGAAATAAGCTGGAAAGGGATTGTCTTGGTGGAAATAAATGCCGTATTACCCCTGTAAACAAAATCCAGCAACTGTTCATTGTCCGTTGAGTCGAGAAACATGGCCTCTCCGATAAACACGTAATTATCGCGGGAAGAACTGGAGTCCGGCAACTCTTTGGCTACTCCCTTTTTTATATCTTTCAACTTGTAATCCGGAAAGTAATCGGCCAGTACCTCGTGCATGATATGCGTCCCGTAAGGCTCAACGCTTTTTTCAGAATACCCCCGATTTTTGTCCATACTGTCTTCAAACCAGTCGTGATCGGCATGGCTGTCATGGTTCAGCCAATAAAACACCCCGCCGAGCAGAAGCACTGCGAACGAAATAGTAACTGTCAGGGTACGGTTTGACATGCCGTAAAGATAATATTCCGCGCAAATATAAGCGCAGACATATCTTTGCACTTCAAAATCATGGAGTTCAAACTCTCTTCAACCTATATCCCCACTGGCGATCAGCCTCAGGCCATCGCACAGCTCGTTGACGGTATCCAGAAAGGCGAGCGCGCTCAGGTACTGCTTGGCGTAACCGGCTCGGGTAAAACGTTCACGATGGCCAACGTAATTGCCCAGGTGAACCGTCCGACACTGATTCTCACTCACAACAAGACACTAACAGCCCAGCTATACGGTGAATTCCAGTCTTTTTTCCCCGATAATGCGGTTGAGTACTTCGTAAGTTATTACGACTACTACCAGCCGGAGGCCTATCTTTCTGTAACCGATACCTATATCGAGAAAGACCTTCAGATTAACGAACTGGTGGACAAACTGCGCCTGAAAGCCACCTCGTCGCTGCTTTCTGGCAGGCGCGATATCATCATCGTCGCTTCCGTATCGTGTATATATGGTATGGGTAATCCGGAGGACTATAAAACTGGTATCATCAGGCTGCAGCGCGGCGAGAAGCGAAATAAAACAGACTTTCTGTTTGCCCTGACCAACAGTCTGTACTCCCGCTCGGAATCTGACTTTATCAGAGGCACTTTCCGCGTCAGAGGCGACACCGTGGATGTCAATCTCCCTTACGCCGACTGGGGTGTCAGGGTCGTTTTCTGGGGCGATGAAATCGAAAGTATTGAAACAATCAGCCTCGAAACGGGTAAAAGAATTACCACTACTGAAATAACTGCCATTTTCCCGGCCAACCTGTACGTAGCCCCCAAGGATCGCCTCGGACAAATCATGGAGGATATAAAGGCCGAAATGACTGCCCAGGAAAAATTCTTCATCAGTGAGGGCCGTATGCAGGAGGCCAGAAGGGTGGTGGAAAGAACTTCTTTCGATCTGGAAATGATTAAAGAACTGGGCTACTGCTCCGGCATCGAAAACTACTCCCGATTTTTTGATCGCCGGAAACCGGGTACCCGCCCGTTCTGTCTGCTGGACTATTTCCCAGATGATTACCTTATGATTGTTGATGAAAGTCACGTAACACTCCCGCAGGTGCGCGGTATGTGGGGGGGCGACCGCGCCAGAAAGCAGTCGCTCGTCAACTGGGGATTCCGGTTGCCCTCCGCTATGGATAACCGGCCGCTCAACTTCAGCGAATTCGAAGGACTCGTCAATCAGGTTGTATTCGTAAGTGCCACTCCGGCTGACTACGAGCTGGAGCAAACTGAAGGGGTAGTGGTGGAACAACTCGTCAGACCCACAGGTCTCCTCGATCCGCCCATCGTAGTGCGTCCCACACTCAACCAGATAGACGATCTGCTGGAAGAAGTACAAAAACGAATAGACATTGGTGAGCGCACACTGGTTACCACGCTTACCAAGCGCATGGCTGAAGAACTGGCCGACTACATGGCACGAGTGGGTATCAAATGCCGCTACATACACTCGGAGGTTGAAACGCTCGAACGCGTCGAGATTCTGCGCGACCTCCGGCTTGGAGAATTCGACGCACTCATAGGCGTAAACCTGCTCAGGGAAGGTCTTGATCTGCCCGAAGTGTCACTCGTAGCCATTCTCGACGCTGACAAGGAGGGATTCCTCAGAAATATGCGCTCGCTCACTCAAACCGCCGGTCGTGCCGCCAGAAACTCCAACGGAATGGTGATTTTCTATGCCGACAAGGTAACCGATGCCATGCGAAATACCATAGACGAGACGAATCGCAGGAGGGATATTCAGATGGCCTACAACGAAAAACACGGAATTACCCCCACAACCGTCTGGAAGTCGAAAGAGCAGATAATGGCAGGAAAAAGCGTACTCGATATCCGCGGCGATGCTCCTCAGTATTATGTGGAGCCGGAAAAGACGGGTATGGCAGCAGAACCCGTCATCGCCATGGCCAGCAAACCCCAACTGGAAAAAATGATCGCCGAAACGGAACGAAAAATGAAGGCTGCCGCCAAAGAGCTGGACTTTATCACAGCAGCGCAACTCCGCGACGAAATGCTGGCTCTCAAACGCCAACTGGCAGAAAAGCCATAACCCCGGGTCTTTCAGTTTAAATCTGTACCTTTGCAGCGCCTTACCGAATTTCATTATTCGTCCTTTAACTTACAACAAAATGGCTCGTTTTCGCCCTGGAGTCCTGCACGGACAGGAAGTCACTGATTTGCTGAACTACGCAAACGAAAATAATTTTGCCCTGCCAGCCGTCAATGTGATCGGCACCAATTCGGTCAATGCCGTTCTCGAAACAGCAGCAGCCGTCAACAGCCCGGTCATAGTACAATTTTCAAACGGCGGTGCCGCTTTCTTCGCCGGCAAATCGCTGTCCAACGACGGACAAAAAGCCGCAGTTCTCGGTGCTGTGTCAGGCGCACAACACGTACATGCTGTAGCCGAGGCATACGGCGTACCGGTTATACTCCATACCGACCACTGTGCACTCAATATCATCTCCTGGGTAGATGGTCTCCTCGATGCCGGAGAGAAGCACTTCGAAAAAACTGGCCGCCCCCTGTACTCCAGTCACATGCTCGACCTGTCGGAAGAGCCGCTCCACGAGAATATTGAAATTTCTGCCCGTTACTTCAAGCGTATGGCTCAAATGGGCATGACTCTTGAAATTGAACTGGGCGTAACCGGAGGCGAAGAAGATGGCGTGGACAACAGCGACGTGGATTCATCCAGACTCTATACCCAGCCGCACGAGGTCGCTTATTCCTACGAGGAACTCCTGAAGATAAGCCCGAATTTCACCATCGCTGCCGCATTCGGTAACGTACACGGCGTTTACAAACCCGGCAACGTAAAACTGCAGCCGGTCATCCTCAAAAACTCCCAGGAATATATCCGCGAAAAATTCGGAATCGCCGGAAAAACACCGGTCAATTTCGTTTTCCACGGCGGATCCGGCTCAAGCCGCGAGGAAATCCGCGAGGATATCGAGTACGGTGCCGTTAAAATGAATATTGATACCGACATGCAGTGGGCCTTCTGGGATGGTGTACGCGCCTACCACGATGCCAAACGCGGCTATCTGCAAGGCCAGATCGGTAATCCGGACGGCGACGACAAACCCAACAAGAAGTTCTACGATCCGCGTGTGTGGCTGCGCGAAGGCGAAAAGACCTTCGTCACCCGACTGAAAGCAGCATTCGAAGACCTGGACTGCCTGAACAGAAACTAAAAACCTGTACAGGATTCTCTGCCAATGGCAAAAACAGGCGTATTTTCTGCCAGTTTTGAATTCTGGACACTCTCCAACCCCTCGGGGTAACTAAAATAGTCGCCGGGAGGCTGATGCGTAAAGTCAAAGACACGTATCTCCTCCCGGCGTTTTTTATACGAGCATGTTCTGTTTACCTGGCAGCAAAATTGCCGGAAAGACATAACTTTGACCCAAAAAAACCGCTATGCTGCAACCTGGCGATAAAGCCCCCGATTTCTCCCTTCGTGCCACCGACAAGTCGCTCGTGAAACTGTCCGAATACCGCGGAAAAAACGTAGTGATTCTGTTCTTCCCCTTCGCATTCACAGGTGTGTGCACAAAAGAGCTCTGCTATATGCGCGACAGTCTGGCTCAGTACGAAAATCTGGATGCACAGATTCTGGCTATCTCTGTTGACAGCCCTTACACACTGGCAAAATGGAAGGAAGAACAACAGTTCAATTTTCCCCTCCTCTCAGATTTCAATAAAACCGTCAGTAAAAAATACGACACCATCTACAAGGAGTTCGCCCTTGGCCTGAAAGGTGTTTCCAAAAGATCGGCTTTTGTGGTTGACAAAGAAGGTACGCTCCGGTTTGTCGAAGTACTCGAAAACGCCGGTGAGCTTCCCGACTTCGACGCCATCGAATCTGTACTCAAAAATCTCAACTAGCTGCCATGTCTCTCGATCAAAAACCGGGTATCCGTATGTACGAAAAACCACTGTGGGAAGAAGATGAAGAGGTACTGGTTGATGACGAAACCGGTACGGGCTTCTCCTCCAGGCTCATCGTGTTCAACGACGAAGTCAACACCTTTGAATGGGTAATCGAATGCTTTATGGAGGTACTCGGACACTCTTCAGAGCAGGCCGAACAATTGTCGCTCATCATCCATTACAAGGGAAAGGCAACCGTAAAAAGTGGCACCCGAACCGAACTGATCCCTTACTGCGAGGCACTGCAAGAGCGCGGCCTCTCGGCAGAGGTAGTCACCGATACAGAATAAATCAACGCTCTAACAACTCAAATCATGTACCCGGACCTCTCCTATCTCTTCCACGACCTGATTGGAACTCAGCCTGATAACGGGCTCGCCATGTTCAAGACGTTCGGGTTCTTCCTCGCTATAGCATTCCTCGCCAGCGCTATGGTTTTCCATATCGAACTCAAACGCAAGGCGAAAGAAGGATTCTATACTCCCGTTAAGGTAAGAATAACCACTGGCCTGCCGGCCACACGCAGCGAAATCATCAGTAACGCCCTCGCCGGACTCATCATCGGCGGTAAGGGGCTTTACGCCTATCAGCACTATGCCGACTTTCGCCACGATCCGGCATCGGTCATCCTGTCTCTAAAAATGAACTGGATAGGGGGTATCATCGGTGCTGCCCTGCTTGGCGGATTTACTTATCTCGACGGCCAAAAACGCAAAAAAGACAATCCCGAAATCAAGGATCTGCTAGTCTTCCCGCACGACCGGATCAGCGAAATGACCGTGGCCGCAGCTGTGGGCGGTATTCTCGGTGCAAAAATTTTCGACCTGTTCGATAACTGGGAAGACTTCCTCGCCGATCCGATAGGGGCTCTGACATCTGGCGGCGGACTCGCATTCCTGGGTGGACTTATCCTCGGATTCATAGCCGTGGTTTACTATATATGGCGCAATAAAATACCGTTTCTGCCCACAGCGGATGCCGTAGCACCAGCGCTGGTTACCGGTTACGGAGTAGGACGTATAGGCTGTCAGCTTTCGGGCGATGGCGACTGGGGTATCATAAACACAAATCCCAAGCCGGAATGGATGTCTTTCCTGCCCGACTGGATGTGG
>JBEGNB010000297.1:0-3949 GCA_041182785.1 Bacteroidota bacterium | reverse complement strand
GCGAACCAGTTTTTTTTAAACCGCAGAGTTACGCAGAGTACGACGCAGAGTTACGCAGAGAAAGCTTCTTTGCGCATCTCTGCGGTTGCCTCCGCATGACTCTGCGGTTCCTCTGTGCAACTCTGCGGTTAACTCTGCGGTTAAAAAAACAGACCCCTGCAGAAAGGGGCTTGATTAACCAGTACCCGCCTCCCCACACCGGATGATTGACTGGCAGCAGCTACCCCCAATTCCCGCATTATCATTAGCTTTGCCCAAACAATCTTCTCCTATGCATCACATTCCTGCCAGCCGCTTTTTCCTGTTCTTTTTCTGCCTCCTGTTTTCTCTCACCGCCATCGCACAGGAGCTTCAGTGGACTCCTGACGGCAACAGCTACTGGGTGTCGGATAAGGAGGGTATCGCACAGGTAAATTTTGCCACCAGACAAAAAACTGTCATTGTAGCCACAGACCGGCTTACTCCCGCCGGGGCAGCCAAACCGCTGTCGGTCAGGTCGTTCAAGCCCTCCACCGATGGAAATAAGATACTGATTTTCACCAATACACAGCGGGTGTGGCGCTACGAAACCCGGGGCGATTACTGGGTGTATGACCTCGGATCGGGAACGCTCCGTCAGCTGGGCATCGGTCTGCCGGCCGCATCCCTGATGTTTGCCAAAATATCGCCCGATGGCTTGTCGGCCGCCTATGTGAGCAGGCACAATATATATGTAGAAAATCTCGCCTCCGGAAAAATTACCCGCCTGACCAGTGACGGTACGGATAAAATCATCAACGGCACTTTTGACTGGGCCTATGAGGAGGAATTCGACTGCCGCGACGGCTTCCGGTGGTCGCCCGACAGCAAGTCCATAGCTTACTGGCAAATAGACGCCAGGGATGTGAAGTATTTCCTGATGATCAACAACACCGACTCCATCTATTCCCGCACAATCCCGGTGGAATATCCCAAAGTGGGAGAAAACCCGTCCGCATGCCGGATCGGGGTGATCAACCTGAAAAGCAAAAAAACAACGTGGATGAAGGTGCCGGGCGATCCGGTGCAGCACTATATTCCCAGAATGGGCTGGGTGCCCGGCTCAACCGGTATCGTTCTGCAGCAGCTGGACCGGAAGCAACAGGAGAGCAAAATTTTCATCTGCCAGGCAGCGACCGGTGCTGCAACGCAGGTTTACGCCGAGCGAGATGAAGCATGGACTGATGTACAGGATGTCTGGAGAAATGAAGGCGGACTGGAGTGGATCAGTCAGGGCAATGAATTTATCTGGGCCAGCGAGAAAAATGGCTGGAGAAGTTATTACCGGGTATCCCGGGACGGTCAGCGGGAGGTGAATATCACCCCGGGGGATTATGATGTGATCAGTCCGGTATTACTGGATGAGGCCAACAACGCATTTTACTTCATGGCCTCTCCGGACAATGCCACAGAGCGCTACCTCTACCGGACCTCACTGGACGGCACCGGGAAGGCGGTCAGGCTTACGCCGATGGGCCAGAAAGGAACCCACAGCTATCAGATCTCATCCAATGGTTTGTGGGCTTTCCACAGTTTTTCCAATGCCGGATTCTCCCCGGCTCGCGAGCGTATTTCGCTTCCGGATCACCGCTCCCTGGATGTGGAAGACAGTGTGGCGGCAAAATGGGCCAAACACGATCCGGGCAAGAACAAAGTGGAATTTTTCCAGGTAACCACCCCGGAAGGGGTTACCATGGACGGATGGATGGTCAAACCGGCCAACCTGGACACCACCAAAAAATACCCGGTTGTATTTTATGTCTATTCGGAGCCAGCCGGTGCTACAGTCAGAAATGCCTGGGGAACGGGCTCCAACTGGCTGTATGACGGAGATGCGGCCGCCGACGGCTACTGCTATATTTCCCTCGACAACCGGGGCACACCGGCTCCCAAAGGTAGGGCCTGGCGGAAAGCCATTTACAGAAAAATCGGTATCGTCAATATTCAGGATCAGGCGCTGGGTGCACAGGCGCTGCTCAAACGTTGGTCGTGGCTGGATGAAAACAGGGTGGCAGTACATGGCTGGAGCGGTGGCGGCAGTGCTACCCTCAACCTGCTGTTTCAGTACCCGGAAATATACCAGACAGGTATCTCCGTGGCAGCGGTGGCCAACCAGCTTTGTTACGACAATATTTATCAGGAACGATACATGGGCCTGCCGCAGGAGAACAGAGAAGATTTCGTCGCCGGTTCGCCCGTCACACACGCCAAAAACCTCAAAGGCAATTTGCTGTACATCCACGGTACGGGCGACGACAATGTACACTTTCAGAATGCCGAACTGCTTGTAAACGAGCTGGTTAAGCACGGAAAACTGTTTCAGTACATGGCTTACCCCAATCGCTCTCACGGGATAAGCGAAGGCGAGGGCACATCAGAACACCTGAAACGTTTATTTACCCGGTACTTGCAGGAAAAATGCCCTGCAGGTGCCCGGAGCCGGGTGGCAAATCCGGACATTGAACATTGAGGATGTTTATTGGGTTTATCTGTGATGCAGGATGGGAAGGTAGTCATTATTCCGTCCTGCATTGCTCATTATTTCTTCAAAAGTGCTTTTCAATCACTCCGGTATGCGCATTCGCTACGTCTTTTTTTATTTGCTGCTCGCCAATACAATTTTTGCACAAAACACGATAACAGGCACCATTCAGAGCGGTGGTCTCACGCGAGAGTATCTTCTCTACGTTCCTGCTTCCTACACCGGCAATACGGCAGTCCCGCTGGTGTTCAACCTGCACGGATACACCTCCAATAATACGGAACAGTTGTTTTATGCCGATATTCGCCCCATTGCCGACACGGCCAATTTCATCATTGCGCTGCCCAACGGCACCAAGGATACTCAGGGCAATCGCTTCTGGAATACTTTTCTGGGCAATTCCACGGTGGATGATGTCGGTTTTATCAGGGATCTGCTCAATTCCCTGCAGGCAACCTACAACATTGATACCAACCGGGTTTACAGTACAGGCATGAGTAACGGTGGCTTCATGAGCTATTCACTGGCCTGCGAACTCGGCGACCGCATTACAGCCATTGCCTCTGTAACCGGCACCATGATACAATCCAGGCTGGACGCCTGCAATCCGGCTCGTCCGGTACCGGTCATGCAAATCCACGGCACGGCCGACAATACAGTGCCTTTTAACGGGTCTCCGGTCAGCACTTTCGTGAGCATACCGGTGCTGGTGGACGCCTGGGCGGAATTCAATAACTGCAATCCTGTGCCTGCCATCACTCAGGTACCCAACATCAGCACAACGGATGGTTGTACGGCAGAGCATTATTTATATAACGGTGGTGACCAGGGAAGTACCGTAGAATTCTACAAAATAACCGGTGGTGGTCATACCTGGCCGGGCGCAGCATTCACTATTGGTGTAACCAGTCAGGATTTCAGCGCCAGCAAGGAAATCTGGAGATTTTTCAGCAAATACCGGTTGAATCAGTCTTCTGCCACCGGCTCACCGGAATCACTGACAGCCGCCTGGTCTGTTGCCCCCAACCCGGTACAGGATTACCTGATACTCCGTTCTGCAGATCAGCGCCCGGTGAGCAGGATCCAGATTTTCGACGCAGTGGGCCGTCTGCAACAGACTGTTTTCCCGGGCAATACCGGTCTGATTGAAATAGAAACCGCAAACTGGACTGCCGGGGTGTATATGATCATCATCGAGCAGGAGTCGGGCATTACGCCGCTGAAGGTGGTCGTGGCGGGAGGCCGCCCTTGATCACCCTGTTTTTTTAACCGCAGAGTTACGCAGAGTTAACCGCAGAGTGGCGCGAAGTAGTCTTTCTCTGCGTAACTCTGCGTCGCACTCTGCGTAACTTTGCGGTTAAACAGAACTGGTTCGTATTGTACATGTTTCAGCAAGAGAAGATACGATGCGAGATGTGTTCTGCCAAAGCAATCCTCATTCGATATTTC
>JBEGNB010000296.1:0-3651 GCA_041182785.1 Bacteroidota bacterium | reverse complement strand
ACCCTTATTTTACCTTCCATCCGCTTCCTGAAAGACGAAACCGGACCGCACCGCGCCTGGCGATACGATCCGGTTTCGTCCTTCAGAACCGCTTCCCAATCAATACGCGCTGATATCAAACGGCAGGCGAGCCAGGATACCCTTGCTGCGGCGGAACTCCTGCATGGCTTTATACGCCGGGTAGTACTCGCCCAGCTCCTGACGGATAAGGGAGTTCTTCACCTGGTCGTCGGTGTCTTTTTTCTTGCTGATCCGGTCTATCAGCTGCTCGATCGGGGTCTGGGTGCGCGGAAACTCGCTGGTGCGGTATTTCTCGATGCCAGCCAGCCTGGCAGCCGATGCCAAAGCCCGGTCGAGTCCGCCGAGGTCGTCAACAAGTCCGATCTCTTTGGCTTTCGGACCCGCCCATACGCGCCCCTGCGCGATCTCGTCTATCTGCTCCTTGGTGCGCTTGCGACCCATGGCCACTTTTCCGAGGAAGTCGGAGTAGATGTAGTCCACACGCGACTGTATCATGGCGGCCTCTGCCGGAGAGAAGTCTATGAACGGCGATCCGAAGGCCGAGTAGGTGCCGGTACGTACGGTATCGAAGGTGACGCCCAGTTTGTTCTTCATGGTTTTGTCGAGGATGGGTATCATCCCGAATACGCCAATGGAACCGGTCAGGGTGGATGGCTCGGCAAAAATACTGTCGGCGTGACAAGCGATGTAGTATCCGCCGGAGGCCGCCAGATCGCCCATACTCACCACCACAGGCTTGCCGGCCTTGCGGCACAGGTCAAGCTCGCGCAGTATGTTGTCGCTGGCCATGGAACTGCCACCCGGCGAGTTCACGCGCAACACAATAGCCTTCACATTTTTGTCTTTACGAATCTGGCGAAGTATTTTCACGTATTTCCCGTCGAGTATCTGTCCGGCAGCACCCTCGTCGCCGTCGGAAATGGTGCCCTCGGCAAATACCACGGCAATCTTGTCCTGCGAACTGAAATCGAACTTCTTCACGCGGGAATTGTAGTAGTCGTTCAGATTAACTCGGTTGAGCTTGTCATCTTCGCTCAGTCCGATCCGGCTGCGGATCAGGGCGAATACCTCGTCTTCGTAAACGAGGCGGTCAACCAGGCGGGCACTGACGGCCTTCTGGGCGTCGAACCCGTCGTAGCGGTTCATGATATTGCGCACTTCGGCAGGATCAAGCCGGCGACCGGAAGCCACATCGGATACAAGCACATCGTTCAGGTAGGTGAGGTACTCGCGGGTTTGCAGTTTGTTCTCGGCGCTCATCTTGTCGAGGCGGAAGGGCTCGGTGGCACTTTTGAACTTCCCGCAATAGAAGATGCGCATCTGTACATCCAGCTTGTCGAGCATGCCCTTGAAGAACGGTATGTTGCTCGCATACCCCCTCAGGTCAACAGCACCCTGCGGGTTCATGAAGACGCTGTCGGACACCGAGGCGAGCTGGTAGGCGCCCTGGGTGTACATGCTGGCATACGATATAATGAACTTGCCCGATTGCCTGAACTCGTTGAGTGCCTGACGCAGGGTCGAAGAGGTAGCTTTCCCGGCCATCACAATGGGTGCGTTCAGGTAAATCCCCTTGATATCCGGATCATCCTTGGCGTGGCGGATAGTTCGAACAATATCGTGCAACCCGAGTATGTATTCTTCCTCAAGATTGAAAGGATCCATCTCAAGGTTGTTGGTTTTCTCGGGAATGGCGGCCTTGAAGTCGAGCTCGAGTACCGAATTGGGTGCAATTTCAGTTGTCTCTTTCTCCATGGAGGAGCCCGCCACACTGGCAATCCAGCCAATACCGATTACCATGAGAAGAAAAAGGGCAAGCGCCGTGCCGAGGCAGGAGGCGAGCAGCATTTTGAGAAACTGAGGCATGATTATCCTGTGTGTTTAGTGTAATCTGTAAAACAATGCAAAGACAAGGAAAATGGATGAAACAGTCTGCAATATTAGATAAATGTTTGTTTTTATGCGATGGAAATAGCCGGGAACGGGATAATTATATAGTTAAAATTTCATGTGCCATAGTAACCATAACAGGGAAAGGCATTACTTTTAGCCGCCATTTGAAACAGGTATTTAATCCATACCCCGCTACCGGGTCTCATGACAAGATAACAAGCCTGGTCTTTCACCAAAACCGTTTACCGAATGAACTTAAGACATTTCGTTCAACTGCTTCTCCTTTCAACCCCAACCTTTCTCTCTCTCTCCGCTCAAAACACACTGCAGACAGTTGACGCCCAAAACGGGCCCTATAACGCTCAGTCGCTGGTTTCCAACGTATTCCTCGGCGAAGGCGTGGAGGTGCTCAATGTCACCTATAACGGCAGCCCCCGCGCAATCGGCTATTTCTCCGGCGGTACCCAATCAATAGGTATCGAGCGCGGTATTATCATGACCTCCGGGTACGCCGCCAAGCCGGCAGCCGGCTTCGGTCCGCCAGACGTGGGGCAAAATTTCGCCAGTAACAGCAACGGCAGCAGCGCCACGGATGCCAACCTGAGCTCCATTGCCACGGCTGCCGTACGCGACGTGGCAGTTTACACTATCACGTTCAAGCCCAATTCAGATATTCTGAGTTTCCGGTACTGCTTTGCATCGGAGGAATATCCGGAATATTCCTGCACTTCCTTTAATGATGTTTTCGGGTTCTTTATTCAGGGTCCCAACTACCCTACTCCGACCAATATCGCCAAGATTCCGAATACAAATCTGCCGGTTTCTATCAATAATATCCACCCCTACAACGACCAGAACGGCCCGAACCCGAATCCCTGTCTACCGTTCAATGCCCAGTACTACAACGGCAACTCAAACACGACCAAGCAGCCGGTTTACGACGGATATACGGATATTTTCACAGCCACAGCTATGGTTATTCCGTGCCAGACATACACCATCAAGCTGGCTATCGCCGATGTATTTGACTCGGCTTATGACTCAGGAGTGTTTCTCGAAGCGCGCAGTTTTGGCACATCCGGTCTCCGGGTCGCAGCCGTAACGCCCGCTGCCGACGGCTCTATTGCCGAAGGATGCTCGGCAGCTACTATCAACTTCACCATTGCTCAGCCTCAGACACAAAATTTCCCCATAAACTACGAGGTGCTGGGCAGTGCCATACCGGGTGTTGACTTCACCAGTCTGCCAGCCAACCTCTTTATCCCGGCAGGCCAGACGCAGCTTTCTGTGAATATACCGGGGCTGGAAGACGGTCTGACGGAGGTTCCCGAGGATGTAATCGTGCGCGTGAAGGTGGATGCCTGCAACTGGGATACCGTCAGAATTCTTATCAAGGATAATCTGCTGGTGCCCCCAGCCATGCAGGATACAGGCATTTGTATATCAGGCACTCCCATCACGCTGAATGCTACGGTGCCGATTCAGACGCCGCCGCCACCCACATTCAGCAATAACAACTCCATACCCATACCCGACAATTATCCGGCTGTGAACTCACAGGTAAGTGTCTCCGGTGTTCAGCCCCTCACGCTGGGAACGGGCGTTATCCGCTCTGTTTGTGTGAACCTCACACACAGTTACGACGATGATATTGACCTGTTCCTGATTTCTCCCGGCGGACAGGTTCTCGAACTGACTACCGATAACGGTGCCAGTGGCGATAACTATACTAATACC
>JBEGNB010000295.1:0-3917 GCA_041182785.1 Bacteroidota bacterium | reverse complement strand
CAAGTCACTCGATACCATACAATCTTTGGCCAGAAGCAAGACAGATATGCTTGCTTCAATTCCCAGTGTAAAACCTGTAAGAGAGGATAAACTTCAGAAGACTATTGGTACTCTTTCCGGTTTTGGATACCGGATTCACCCGGTTTACAAGATCAAGAAATTTCACGCAGGTCTTGATTTTCCTGCACGTGTAGGAACCGCGATTCAGGCTCCCGGAGATGGTGTGGTAACCGAGACTGGCTGGCATCAAGGTTACGGAAACTGTGTTAAAATTAGCCACGGATTCGGCTATGTCACACTCTATGGCCACATGAACCGAATCACTGTACGCCCCGGTCAGAAGGTCACCAAGGGCCAGAAAATCGGAGAGGTTGGTGATACAGGCCTCTCTACAGCTCCACACCTTCACTATGAAGTGCACTATCGCGGCAATCCAATCAATCCGATTAACTTCTGTATGGACAACCTGACTCCGAGAGAGTATCAGGAAATGGTTGAGGCCGCCAAGGTAGCCAATCAATCGCTGGATTAAACAGTTCCCAATTAGGGTTCAAAAACCTATATTTTATATCCTCCATCGGTACTCTGATGGAGGATATTTTTTTGATTATTAACTAAGTATGTGTTTTGCCTCCGATCATTAATGATTGTTATTGAATTGATTCGCTTTCTTATTTATTGAGGCAGTCGTCATCTTCCCCCGGCACTTTTGAGGCTGAACTCCCGAATATATGCCCGCTCTCCCCGTCTTGGAGATATTCACCTGGATTATGACAAAAAAAGAGGGAGTGTCATGACGACACTCCCCCGCAATTTCTGTCTGACTGAAAATAAAACTCAGTTTTTAGTCAGCTTGTAAGTGTAAACTGCATTGCCAAGGTTCAACTCAATAGTGTAGTTGCCGCTTTCGGAAACTGCGATGTTGGCACCGCCATATTCCAGTGAGCGGTTGGCATCGTTATCACCGAGATTTACTGCCCAGTCGTTGTTGGCGCGGAATTTCATTTCACCCTGAACGAGATCGAGGGTGGCTACCAGTTTGCGGGTGGCCGGATCGTAGGTCATATTTTTATCCACGTCCCATCCACCAACGGCGCTTCCAATGATACTCCAGCTGGTTTTCAGGTTGCTGTGCGTGAGCGCGTTGAGATCAACGTTCAGTTTGTATAGTCCTGCATCGGCCAGCGGGATGTCGGCGCCGTCTTTTTCAAGCGTGCCGTCGAGACCGTTGTCGCCCCAGTTGTTGGCCCAGCTTGGTCCTTTGGTGAACTTGTATTTCTCATTTGGATTGGCGAAGTAGATATAGCCTTCATATTTCTCGTCGCTGCGGGCGGAGAAAATGATGGTATTATTATCGCCGGGGTTCCAGCCCTGATAGCTGCCGGGCACCTGCAGTTGAGGATACACGATAATAACGGGATAAGGTGTAATGCGAACGGAAACCGGTGCAGAGTAAACCACTTCCACATCCGGGTTTACGCGGGCAGCGAGGCGAAACTCAATATTGGAGGCTTCGTCAGCGGGAAGGCCCTTGGAGAGCAGGATATTGTTGATTTTTCCAATAGTCACACCGTCCAGTGAAAGAGCATTTACCGTACCCACTACTACAGGGTCAGCAAAGTTGTTGCCGGCTTTGTCGAGTTCGAGGGTGTAGCTCACTGCTGCATCGAATCCGTAGGAGCCCGCCGTCCAGGAGAAAGCCGAGAAGATATCGTTAGCTTTGTTCTCCGTCAGAGTAAAGTCGGTGTTGGCAGTGGGTACTGTTATAGCAGGGGCAGCACCTATTTGCAGGACAGGATCCTTGGTCTGCTCCGAGCAGGCAGAGAGCAGAAGGGCTGTGCCAAATATGAAACCAAGAAATTTTTTCATGTTTTTTGATATTTATCCCGAAAATCCGGGAATGATACGAACGTGTACCATTCCCGGAATGTCCGGAGAGAAGGTGAAAAATTAATAACCCGGATTTTGTTGCAGGTTTGGATTCGCACCGCGGTCAGAAGCGGGAATGGGGAAGATATCGAGGTGTTTCGATGTTGAAACGCCTTCTTTTACCCCGCCTTTCCACGGCCACAGGTAGCTTGTTTCGCTGAACTTGCCGAAGCGCACCAGGTCTGTTCTGCGATGGCCCTCCCAGTACAGTTCACGGGCACGCTCATCGAGGATAAAGTCGAGTGTCAGATCGGCCGTACTAACGTTGGCTGCTGTTCCACCACCGTAGGCGCGCTGACGTACTGTATTTACCAACTGAGCTGCCTCTGAAGATGAACCGCCGCTGCGAAGCAGTGCCTCGGCTTTCATCAGGAGTACATCTTCAATACGGAAGAGTGGGAAGTCGTTGTCAACGAAGGTAGGATGAGAACCGGCAGCACCTGCGGATGTCACGTTTCTGTACTTGGCCAGTGCGTAACCTTCTGTAAACTGCGATATATCGGCAATTTCGAGCGACTGTCCATCGGTATAGAACAGGGCGCGGCCATCCAGAGAGAGTTTCTCAATGGAATAGGTATAGTCTGGTTTGTCCAGATACAGTTTGATCTGGTATGTTCCGCCGGACGGGATTTTGATATTGGCACCGTTTTGTTCAAGCGTAGCATTGGCGCTGTCATCGCCGTAGTTTAGTGCCCAGTCGTCGTTGGCACGGAACTTTACATCTTTGCCACCTTCCAGTTTGGCTGTAATTTCCCATGCGCCGGAAGTGGAATTGTACGTCATGTTCTGATCTTCTCCCCAGCCTCCTGCAGTGGCATCACCGATGAGACCCCACTCTGTTTTTTGCAGCGTATAGGTCAGGTTGGTCATATCTACGTTGATTTTGTAGAAGCCGGCGGTTGGAGCAGAAATGTTTGCTCCGTTCTGGTCGAGCGTGCCGTCGGCACCATTATCACCAAAGTTGTTGTTCCAGTCGGGACCGAGTGTGAACTTGAACGGTGAGTTGTCTTCCGGGAAGTAAATGTATCCTTCGTAGGTATTATTACCGGCCGGAGAGGTCAGGTTGGCAGCACCGGCAGGGTTCCAGCCCTGGTAGTTACCCGGAACGTAAATTTTCTGGTAGCTGGCTGTATTGCCTTCTGTAGGGGCTACCACCACCGATTCGACGCCTGCAGCTGTAAATTTGTTGATCAGCGCACTGGTAGTTCGGATACCACCCCAGCCACCGTCAATACCGAAATCAGAGGCTTTCATGCTGCCACCCACACCCGCGTGCACGAGGAAGGTCATACCGCCCCATGTCTGCGTTTTCAGTCCGTCGAACAGAACCGGGAAGATAATACCCGATGCGTTCTGGTTATCAGCCATGAACAGCTGTGTGTATTCGGGATGCAGGGTATAGCCGGCATCAATCACCTTTTGGCAGTAAGCGCTGCAATCGCTGTAGCGGTTGCGTCCGGTGTACACCTCTGAGTTCAGGTAGAGTTTGGCAAGCAGCGTCCATGCTGCAGCCTTGTCAGCACGGCCATACTCGTTCTGGCGGGGAGCAGCCAGTCCGCCTTCGATATCTTTCAGTTCAGATTCGACAAAGTCGGAAAGTTGTTCTGCATTGTACTGAACCGGGAAAAAAGAGCCCACCTTGTCGTTTTCTGTCACGAAAGGCACGTTCCGGAACAGATCAAGCGCATGCCAGTAGCTGAGTGCGCGCAGGAAGCGTGCTTCGGCGCGGTATTGGGCTACTTCAGCTTTCAGGGCCGCATCGGCACCGCGACCGTCGAGCTTTTCCACGGTTGTTTCGCGCAGGTACTCATTACACAGGGAAATCTGGTAATAAATCCTGTTATACATGGCCGTGATGAACTCGTTGTTGGCATCCCAGTCCTGCTGGTGGTAGTCCTGGATATTACCGTCGTTCCAGGCAATAACCGCCTCGTCGGTGGGTAATTCCTGGGCTTTCCAGTACTGGCGCAGGTAGGTGGAGAAACCTT
>JBEGNB010000294.1:0-3642 GCA_041182785.1 Bacteroidota bacterium | reverse complement strand
AAATAGTCGTGAAGGACCGGGTGGCCAAACTGCAGGACTGTACTGCATCCGTCATGGGCGGACAAGTAGGACTGAACGGCGAATACAACACATCCGATCTGTCGAAACCATCCTTCAATATGGATTTTGCCCTGTTGAACATGGGTTTCCGCGACGCATTCCAGTCATTCGCCACCGTGAAGGCTCTGGCGCCGGCCATGCAACTGATGGAAGGCAAATTCAATACGACCCTGTCCATGAGCGGACTGCTGGGTAAAGACATGATGCCCGATTTTACCACCCTCTCCGCCGCCGGCTTTCTGGAAACAATCGCTGCCGGGCTGAACAACTTCAAGCCGCTGGCCGCTGTGGGCGAAAAACTCGGACTGGATTACCTGCAAAAAGTGGAACTCAAAGACACCCGCAACTGGTTTGAGATAAAAGATGGAAATGTACTCATCAAACCGTTCAATACCCGCGTGCGCGACGTAGCCATGCAGATAGGTGGAACCTACGGACTCAGCAAGGACATGAACTTTACCATCATGACCAAGACACCCCGCTCGGCATTGCAGAAAAGTACAGCCGGAGCTGCGGTGAACAGCGGACTCAGCTTCCTGTCGGGTGAAGCCTCCAAACTGGGTGTCAACATTGCCCAGGGCGAGTATATCAACGTACAGTTCGATCTTACCGGAAGTATAGCCAATCCGAAAGTGGTCACGAAGGTACTGGCTTCCGACGGTCAAAGTACCATTAGTGAACAAGCCACCAGCATAGTGACCAATGTGGCCGAAAAGGCAAAGGATACCCTTGCAACGCTGGCCAACAAGGAACTGGACAAAGCAAAGGAAAAAGCGAAAGAAGCTGCCGACAAGGCCGCCGACAGTCTGAGGAACATCGCCAACAAAAAAGTACAGGAGGTGACAGAACAGGCCAAAGACAAACTGGGCAAAGAAGTGGGTGACAAACTGGGTAAAGAAGCTGAAAAAGTACTCGGCGATCAGGGACAAAAGAAAATTGACGAGGTGAAAAACAAACTCGACAAGTGGGATCCGTTCAAAAAGAAAAAGCAAGACAACTGACGTGCACGTACCCCGCTGGAAAATATGGCTTTCACACATCGTTCCGCTCACGCTGGAGCACACCACCTCCGAACAGAATCCGGAGCTGAGTGTCGTGCTCAGCAAGGGCCGGTTCCAGTTGCTGAGCAGCGGAGCCATCTACTCCTGGGACGATCTGTATAAAAACTTCCTTGTCGCCTTCGACGAGCTGAAAATTGACGAGCGATCTGTCGAAAACGTACTCATCCTCGGAACCGGCCTCGGATCAGTACCCTATATGCTGGAAAAGGTATTTCACCGCGACTACTACTACACGGCTGTTGAGTGGGATGAAACCGTTTCCGGGCTGGCAGCCCGCTATACCCTGCCGCGACTCGACAGTCCGATAGAGCTTATCACCACCGACGCGGAGGCCTTCGTACAAATCTGTGCCGACACGTACGATCTGATTGTGGTGGATATTTTTGAAGATGAAATTACCCCGCCCCAGTTCTGCACGGAAGATTTTCTGAACGACTGCAAGGAACTCCTCAACCCCGGCGGACTGATTATGTACAATCGCCTCCACGGCGAAGATCAGTCTGTCCGATCAGTAACCGAGCGTTTCTTTGTACAAAAATTCAGGAAGGTATTTCCCGAAGGATGGTACATAGATACACATGGCAACTGGATTTTGTGCGCTGAAAACAAGCTATGAACACAGCAGAACAACACCGGCTTCTTCGGGATTACAACGAAAAGGGCTTTGCTGTACTGGAAAATGCCTTCCCGCGTGCGCTCGCGCAGGCGTGCTGCGAACTGATCTGGCCACTGACCGGCTGCGAGCCGGATGATCCGCGTACCTGGCGGGAGCCGGTAGTCAGAATTTCTGAAATGACACAGGAGCCTTTTGTGCAGGCTGCCAATACGGAACGCCTGCTGGAGGCTTTTGATCTGCTCGCCGGACCGGGCAACTGGCTTCCCCGGCAATCGTTGGGCAGTTTTCCGGTGCGTTTTCCGGTGAACAAGCCTGCTAACGATACTGGCTGGCATGTGGATGCCAGTTTTCCGGGTGAAGACCCCGTTGATTACTTCAACTGGCGCATTAACCATCGTTCCAGGGGTCGCGCCCTGCTGATGCTGTTTCTTTTCACAGACACGGGTGCGCTCGACGCGCCCACGCTCGTGCGCGAGGGCTCGCACCGGGATGTGGAGCAATTGTTGTTGCCATACGGCGAAAGCGGACTGTCGTTCATGGAACTGGCGGGCTTACTCGACACGTTGCCGGAGCGACCTGTTTCGGCAGCCACGGGTGCTGCGGGAACCGTTTATCTCTGTCACCCTTTTCTGGTGCACCGGGCGCAGGATCACAGGGGCGAACGACCGAAAGTGATGGCTCAACCGGCGCTGGAGTGGAGTTTTTAGAGTTTTTTTAATTAACCGCAGAGTAACGCAGAGTTATCCGCAGAGTTTCGCAGAGTTTATAGTAGAATAACGCAGAGTTTATCGCAGAGTAACACAGAGTTTATGGTAGATTTTGAGTGCAGGGTTGACTTTTTTGTATTTTATACCTAACTTTGAAATAAAAAAGACCCCATGAGTGAGAATCAATTGAGCCATAAGATTATAGGATGTGCCATGAAGGTACACAGCGAGCTTGGTCCGGGTCTTTTGGAAAGTTCATATGAGGCGTGTTTATACTACGAACTTAAAAACAAAGGGCTTGGTGTGATCAAGCAAATGGCGCTCCCTTTGGTGTATAATGATTCTGTGTAAAATCTGCGCAAAACATCTGCGTAAAATCTGTGAGAAACCAACACTAAAGGGGTGCCAGGAATAAGTAGAAAAAGTAATGGTTCTATGCTATTATTAGCTGATTTTCAGGTGGGCCGGGCAAATGGTTTTTCTCGCAGATGTCACACAGATGTTTTGCGCAGATTTTACACAGAAAACTAATAAATCTCATGGAAGCAAATGAAATTACTTATCTGATCAGAGGTGCCGCATTTCGGGTGCACACCGCACTAGGACCTGGCTTGCTGGAAAGTGTCTATGAAGCTGCTTTGAGATATGAATTGCAAAGAGACGGATTAAGGGTGCGAAATCAGGTTGGGATACCGATGATTTATGGAGAAATAAAGTTCGACCTGGGTTTCCGCCTGGATTTGCTGGTTGAAGAGCAAGTAATTGTAGAGATCAAATCCGTCGAAATCCTTAATGATGTTCATTTCAAGCAGCTTATGACATACCTGCGATTGTCAAACAAGCAACCCGGATTACTCATAAATTTCAATACAAACAGGCTGGAAGATAAAATCAGCATTAAACGCATTATAAACTCCTTCTCTTGAGTGCGATTCTGTGTAAAATCTGCGCAAAACATCTGCGTAAAATCTGTGAGAAACCAACACTAAAGGGGTGCTATATCAGTTATTTGCGTCAAAAAACATGTTTATTTTGGGTGTCCCGGTGTCGAAAACAGGAGCCTCGTAAACGATGGCCCCGTCACGATTCTCATGGACAGCCGGGCGAAGGAGTAGTCGCACCAGTTACCACGAAACGTTTGAAACCAGAACCGGATATCAACCCGCTATCCTGAATGTTTGAAGATATACAGCCGATA
>JBEGNB010000293.1:0-11497 GCA_041182785.1 Bacteroidota bacterium | reverse complement strand
ACGGCGATGTTTTTGTGAAAAACGGAGACAAGACGCTGGTGGACTTCGGTGGAATAATTGACAAACTGGATCCATCGAACAAAATTCAGTTCGATCAGCGCACTGAAACCGTTTCGCTCGGTATCAGACTGCCCTTCAAGCTGGCCCTTCAGGCAGGGCATGCCATGCGTTTCAGTGGTGCAGCTGTATATCCCAAGTCGCTGCCCCAGCTGCTCTGGAACGGAAACGGACCCTATATTGGTGAAGAACTCGCCATCGCTCCGTCAGCCAACCTCGCCAGATTCAACGAGTGGAGCCTGGGCTTGTCGCGGAAAATAGGTCCGGTAAACGTGGGTGCACGTGTCAAATATCTGACGGGCACCAATGCTCTGTCAACCGATCCGGCGCATGCAAGTGCCTCCGTTTATACTTCTCCGGATATTTATCAGCTGACTCTGAATACCAATTATGGATTTTACTCCTCGAGTATCGTATCGGCATTCGATACCTCAGGCTACGGATTCGATTTGCAGTTTGCCGATTTCAAATCAGTTGCCTTTACCCAAAATACGGGTGTGGCATTCGACCTGGGACTGCACGCCAAAATCGGTGAACGATTTTCCTTTGACGCCTCTGTGCTCGATATTGGCGGGAGAATAACCTGGGACACCGATTCCGACTATTATATCAGTCAGGGAGGCTACACCTACGAGGGGCAGGTATTCCCCGGGGTTGATATTGTCAATGGTGCGGATAACCTGAATTTTGAGACAAAACTGGACTCATTGAATGATATTTTCAAGTTCGACCGGACAGCAGCAGCATTCGAAACAACTTTGCCCCTGCGCGCCTACGCGGGTATGGGCTTCAATCTGACAAAGAAACTTGCACTCGGTGTCTCATGCTATTTGTCTGACCGGCCGGGAGCAGAGAACGATACATACGCACTGGGCGCCAGTGCGCGTTATCAGGTTATAAAGCCGCTTGCAGTGGCAGCCATGATGAGCATAAACCAGCGCAAAGCCGCCAACCTGGGTCTGCAGATTTTCCTGAAGCCCGGTCCTGTACAACTGTACTTTACTTCCGACAATTTACTGAGTGCGTTCAACCCGGCGAATAACCCTGCGGTTAACTTCCGTTTCGGGGCTGCCCTCGCTCTGTAGTGTATTATTAACCATCTTAACGTCCCTCACATTATGTCTATGCACAATCGTATCTTTCTGGCTATCAACCTTGTAGTTGCCACAGGCGCAATTGCGTTCTTTACCACGTCTTTTACAGGAAATGACCAGCAGGAAAAAGCGCCGGACCAGCGCGTAAGGTCTATCAACATGAGTAAAACATTCACCCTGTGCGGTGAACGCTTTCCGACAGCAACAAATCAGGATGTACGCCAGCGCCTGGACGCTGAAATCCTGAAAAATGTTTACTCTCATTCCAGTACCATTCTGTATGTGGAGCGCGCCAACGCCTACTTCCCGATTATCGAACCTATTCTTGAGGAAGAAGGGGTGCCCACTGATCTGAAGTATCTGGCTGTGGCGGAGAGCGGACTGGCCCCGGTAATCTCCTCTGCCGATGCCCGCGGAGTGTGGCAGTTTATGAAAGCAACTGCCACCAGTTTTAATCTGGAAGTGAATGAAGATGTGGATGAGCGCTACCATGTGGAAAAAGCCACCCGCGCCGCCTGTAAATACCTGAAAAAAGAAAAACAGAAACTGGGCTCCTGGATTCTGGCTATGGCCGCCTATAACGGAGGCTCTTCCCGGATTTCCGAGCAAATGGCCAGCCAGCGCGCCAAATCATTCTTCGATCTCAACCTGATGGCCGATGAAACCATGAGATATCCGTTCCGGATTATGGCCATCAAGGAAGTGATGGAAAACCTGGATGAGTACGATTATGAAATCGAACAGGATCACCTGTATGAGCCCGTTACTGACTATCAGTTGGTGGAGGTAAACGGCCCTGTAGCAAGCTGGGGCGATTTCGCGCAGGAAAACGGTATTTCGTACCGACAGCTCAAAGTATATAACCCCTGGCTGGTGAGCGGAAAGCTCGCCAATAAAGAGGGCAAGACATACACAATCAAACTGCCGGCTGAATAATAATGATGGGCAAATCCGGTTCCATTTTTCTCATGAACCTGCTGTTCGCTGTAACAGTATCGCATGCGCAACATTTCAGCGTGCAGATAGCTGCATACAGCGAACAGCAACTGCCCGCTTTCTTCGAGGAGCGTGGCGTAACAAATTATTCCGAGAGACGGGATATTTCGGGTGTTTACTGGTACTCGGCGGGCGAATATGCTACCCGGGAAGAGGCGGAAGTCGTGCAGCAGGAAGTAAAATCAAAGGGCTTTCCCTATGCCAGTGTGATTGATCTCGATGAGCAACGCCTTCTCTCCGGAGTTGACTGTCCTGTTATCAGGGATGGCGTGGTTTTTATTCAGGCGCCGCAGACAGACACCTCAAGACACGTAATTTATTTTGATTTCGGATCATCCGGCCTGACCACTTCATCCAGAGCAGTACTGGATGCCATTTGTCAGAAAATGAAAGAAAATAAACAGCTGGTACTCCGTATTGCCGGTTATACAGATGGTGTAGGTGATGGAAGAGCCAATCTGGAACTTTCGGCGTCCAGAAGCAGGGAGGCGCGCAATTACCTGATTTATAAGGGTATAAGAGCCGATCGGATGTTTATGGAGGTATTCGGCGAGGCCGACCCGGCCGCACCCAATGCGGAAGATGATGGCTCCGATCTTGGAAAGGGGAGAGATCTTCCGGGAAACAGGAAGTGGAACAGACGCGTTACACTTCAACTCGAACTTCCGGCTGGCAAATAATAATCCTGTATTTTGTGAGAACAGTTTAAACTATTTACAACTAATTACTGTTTGCACGGTTTAATAGTGTACAAGTTAACAGTACAATCCAAGAATCAATCGGGGGGCAATGGCGATCTACTCCATACGTGACCTGGAAAAACTCACAGGTATCAAAGCGCACACCATCAGGATGTGGGAGCAGCGCTATGGTATTGTCGAGCCGGCCCGTACGCCCACCAATATCCGCTACTATACCGACGACCACCTGCGTCATCTTTTTAATGTTGCTATTCTGAACCGAAACGGGGTCAAAATCAGCAAACTGGCCAAAATGTCTCCCGACGAGGTTGCCGATATGAGCGCCGAACTCACGCAGGCCCGCGGCGATAACAACAGTCAGATTGAGGCACTCACACTTGCCATGATTGACCTGGACGAGTCGGCTTTCGAGGTGGTTTACAGTACTTATGTCAAGGATCGGGGCTTCGAACAGGCCATGATGGAATTGATTTATCCTTTTCTGGATAAACTGCAACTCCTGTGGTTCACCAGTACGGTCAATCCGGTACAGGAAAAGTTCATCATTCATCTTATCCGCAACAAGATTATCAGTGCAATAGACCAATTGCCGATGGTGCCCGCCAAATCCGGTCGCCCTACTATTTTTATCTATGCCGCCGAAACAGAACCCCAGGAATTACCCTTTCTGTATTTGCAGTATCTGATAAGAGCGCGGCGGATTCGGGGTATTTATCTGGGAAACAGCGTCTCGCTGAGTGAACTCCGCGAAATCTGTATGAAGGTACACCCTGATTATGTCTATACTATCCTTCAGGAGCCTATCCCGCGACAGACGATTCAGGGATATGTTGATCAGGCATCCCAGTGTATCGGAGACGGAAAACTACTGCTGACCGGGGCCCAGCTGTTCATTAGTCCTGTCAGTCTTCCTCCTGCCGCCCGTATTCTTAACGGGCTCCCGGACACCGTACAGTTCCTGGATGAACTAAATATGAGATCCCGGTAAAAGACAGGCTTTCAGGCTGTCGCGCCAGTGCGGTATGTGCAGTCCGAACTGCTCCCTGATACGCGATTTATTCAGCACACTAAAGGGTGGCCGTACAGCAGGAGTGGGATACTCGCTACTTGCTATGGGTTCGGTAACTACTTGAATATCAGCTATTTCAAAAACAGCATGGGCAAAATCATACCAGCTTGCCACGCCTTCATTGGAGTAGTTCCAGATGCCGCCCAGATTCCCGGGCGCTTGTTCTCCCTTTTCCACCTGATCAATTATCCGGAGTACGGCAGCTGCCAGGTCGGGAGCATAGGTAGGGGTGCCGATCTGGTCCGATACCACGCGTACGCGGCCGCGCTCGCGTCCGAGGCGTAGCATCGTATTTACGAAATTGTGTCCTTCACGGGCATAAACCCAGGAGGTTCTGATGATCATGGCGTCAGGTAATAGCTGCAGTGCTGCGTTTTCTCCGGCCAGCTTCGTGCGCGCATACACGCCCGCGGGCGCTACCGGATCGGTCTCCCGGAATGCCGTACCCTGATTTCCATTGTAAACGTAATCAGTGGAGAAGTGAATCAACCCTGCTCCGTGAACGGCACAGGCCCGGGCGAGATGCTCCACGCCGGTTACATTAACCAGTTCAGCCTTTTCCGGCTCGCTCTCTGCCTTGTCAACGGCAGTGTATGCGGCACAGTTTATTACCCACCGGGGCTTGTTTGCGCTGAAATACGCTTCGGTGGCCGCTTTGTCGGATATATTGAGCGTATCCGAGCCTTCCGCAAGGAATGTCCACTGAGGGTAATATTCGGCCAGTTGCCGAAAGCATCGGCCCAGCTGGCCGTTAGCGCCTGTAACAAGTATCATGATGGGAAACAGTTAAGCACATCAGGGCACCCTGACGGCATTTAATATGCGCACGATGAGGTCGTCCTGGGTGATATTTTCCGCCTCTGCCTCGTATGTGAGGCCAATACGGTGGCGGAGAACATCTGCGCAAACGGCACGTACGTCCTCGGGAACCACGTAGCCGCGGTGACGCAGGAAAGCCAGCGCACGCGACGCCTGCGCAAGGGCTATGCTGGCACGCGGAGAGGCTCCGTACTGCAGCAGGGGAGCCAGCGACTGCAGTCCGTATTTCCCCGGCTCACGGGTGGCAAAAACGATGTCGAGTATATACTGTTCGATTTTCTCGTCCATGTAAATTCCGTGCATCACCTCGCGTGCGCGCAGGAGGGTTGCTACTGATACCACCTTGTGTATGTGCGGGTGTTCGCCGCTCAGGTGGTGGCGTATGATGCTGCGCTCTTCATTTTGGGTGGGATAGCCGATTCTGACCTTCATCAGAAAGCGGTCGGCCTGTGCTTCCGGCAGCGGATAGGTGCCTTCCTGTTCAATCGGGTTCTGGGTAGCCAGCACCAGGAATGGCTCTTCGAGCATGAACGTCTCGGTTCCGATGGTAACCTGCCGCTCCTGCATGGCCTCCAGCAGGGCACTCTGCACCTTGGCAGGTGCGCGGTTAATCTCGTCGGCCAGCACGAAATTCGCAAATACCGGGCCTTTCCTGACGGTAAACTCGGATTTTGCCGGATTATAAATCATGGTGCCTACTACATCGGCCGGCAGCAGATCGGGCGTGAACTGTATGCGGCTGAAGCGGGCATCAACGGCCTGTGCGAGTGTCTTGATAGCCAGCGTTTTGGCCAGTCCGGGCATGCCTTCCAGCAGTATATGTCCGCGTGTGAGAAGACCAATAAGCAGTCGCTCGATCATATATTCCTGACCGACGATGACGCGGGCTGTTTCTGCTTTCAGCGTGTCAACGAAAGCACTCTCTATCTGGATCTGCTGGTTGAGCGCCTGTATATCTGCGTAATTCTGCATGTGTGGGCAGTTTTAGGGGGGCAAAATTAGCTTACTCTATCTATCTTTTGTATTGGAAAGCTGACTGTTCATACTGGCTTCCGAAATTTTGCCCTGAACACCCCAGCCTCCGTCGGCGTAGAACATCTGTCCGGTAACAAAAGACGCATCGTCGGATGCGAGGAACAGGGCCGGACCAACCATTTCTTCCGGTTCTCCCGAGCGTTGCATCGGGATAACGCGGCCCCAGTTTTCACGGTAGTCGGGGTCTTCCGACAGATTACGCTCGGTATTGATGGGGCCCGGACCGAAGCAGTTGACCCTGATTTTGTGGGGGGCCAGTTCCACGGCCATCTGCCGGGTCATGGCTTCGATACCTCCCTTGGTGGCGACGTAACAAATCAGGTTTTTAACACTGAGGGCAGTGACTACCGAAGATACATTGATGATACTGCCTCCTCCTGTTTCGCGCATCATTTTCGCAGCCTCGATGGTACAGAACAGGGTGCCTTTGAGATTGAGCTGAACTACCCGGTCGAAGATGGCCTCCTCCGTTTCAAAAAAGTCGCTCCATCCCGTAATGCCGGCGTTATTGACGAGAATATCGAGGCAGCCGTATTTTTCGCGTATCAGTCCGAACAGACGCTTTATTTCAGCTACACACGACAAATCGGCATAGGCGACTTCGGCGTTACCCCCGTTGTTCAGGATATCCTGAACGATATGCTCTGTATAAGTGGCTTCCGGAATATCGTTGATGATGACGGTGGCTCCTTCCGCGGCAAAGCCTCTGGCGATGGCTGCGCCTATACCCTTGCCTGCACCTGTGACCAGCGCAATTTTACCCCTGAGTTTCATGCTTTTTAGGTTGTTTGACAATAAAAGGCCAGAAGACTACGGCTGCAAAAGTACCCACCACATTCATCAGGAGATCTTTCTGTGCATCCCAGATATCGCCCTGTGTGCCAAGGAAAGCAGTGCCTGCCTCGGGGGCTACCACTATCGCTGCAGCCCACTCCATAAACTCGTATGCGACACCGAGGGTTAGGAGGATACTCCCGGCGAAGATGAAGTCCAGTACCAGTCGTTTGCGGCTCACTTTTTTTCTGAATATTTCAAAAAGCGGGATGGTGAGCAGGAATCCCCAGAGGAAATGCACAAACCGGTCATAGTGATTTCGTTCGAGACCAAGCCAGTCAGATACCATTCGGCCTGCCGGTGTTTCGGAGTAGGTATAATGGGACCCGTAGGTGTGGAGCACCATGAACAGAAAGATCAGGGTATAGGACAGGCTGGAGAGCGGAGTGCGCCGGTCGAGCCAGACAATAAACGGAACTCCGACGAAAACCAGGATGTTTTCCAGCAGCCAGTCTTCGCGGTAAACAGGATTGATGGCCAGCAGGGCCCAGATAACCAGATAGGCTATGAAAAGCCCCAGACGGAAATTCTTTTGTTTCTTTGTCATGGCTTCACCGGTTGGTAGTGCTGTGCTGTGATCCCGCAATCAAAGGCAGTGGAACTGACAAGCCGGAGCGGGAGTTTTCCGGTGAAAATGGGTAATCCTTTCCCGATGGCCGCCGGATTGATGAACAGGAAATAGTCATCAATGAGATTGTGCCGGATGAGGGATGCTACAAATCCGGCGCCTCCGTACACAATGATATCGCCGCCTTCCTGTTCTTTCAGCCAGTTAACATAATCGTCGAGTTTTCTGTCGGCCAGCGTGGCATTTTTCCAGTCAATATGCCTTAGTGTTTGTGAAAAAACCACCTTGACTGTATTATCCATTTTCATGGAAAAAGGTTCAGCCGGTCCCTGTTCAGCGGCCCTTCCTTCCCAGGAGTCAATGAACCCCTTGGCCATTTTGCGGCCCAGCAGGATACAGTCAACCGGTTCGGTCAGGTCGCCGACGTATTTCATCAGTTTCTCGTCCCATTCCCACGTCATCCAGTCCATTTCACCGTCGGGGCCGGCTACGAAGCCATCCACCGACATTTGCACCTGAAGTTTCAATTTTCTCATGATTCGGAGATTTGAGTTATACCTCGGGCGCAATGTACGCCCGATCAGAACTCAAAGATAATACCAATTGACGGAATTGGAGCGCCGCTATCCGTATCAAGTATGATCGGGATACCATTGGATGCATCGGCGGCCAGTGGTTTGCCGTCGGTGGTGGCAAAAGCGGTGTTCTCCGCGTTGCGCTGCAGGGTGAATGCCGGGAATGATGGAGTAGCTGTGCCGAGCAGGTTACTCACGTCGAGGAACAGATCCAGCGTGGCCCTGCGGAAATTCCATTTTTTGTCGAGGCGCATATCGAGCTGACTGAATCCGGCGAGTCGCAGGCTGTTCAGCTGACTGTAGTCGAGAATTTCGCGGCCGACCACCGTGTAATTGCGCTGACTTTCGATCAGGTCAATGGGCGTGTATGGTACACCGCCCTGATAGCGGTATTTCAGGCCCAGCTCCCAGTTCCTTTTGAATTTCTTTCCGGCAGTGAGCGCCACGAGGTGGCGGTTATCCCATGAGGAAGGAATCAGGCGGCCATCCTGACCGGCAAAGCGGGTCCAGAACAGCGTATAGGAGCCTACAAAGAAGAAATTTCTGTTGAGTTTCTGCTGGGCGAAAAATTCGAAGCCGTACGATTCGCCTGTGCCGGTTCCGGTGAGTCTTTCATTTCCGATGATACCGAAGTCGGCTCCCTGATTAGCCAGTGAAATTCCGGTGCGGTTCGATACGGGGTAGTTGGCGTATTTCTTGTAAAAACCTTCGAGCGTAAGGCGCAGCGTTTTGGTAGGCAGGTATTCCATGCCGGCCACCAGGTGATCGGAGCGCAGGTATGGCAGGTTGCGGTTGACGAGCGTATTATTTTCGTCGCGGAAGCCCAGGGCGGTGTAGGGAGCAATTTTGAAGTACCTGCCGGCGCTGGCGTTCACTTTCCAGTCGGGTGCCAGTGCGTAACTGACACTCAGTCGCGGACTCAGGGTTTGCTGCAGGGCATTCCCTTCGTCGGTGAACGAGTTGCCGTCGGCGCGGATACCGAGTGATACGCCCAGTTTTTCACCCAGAAACGTGCGGCTTATCTGTCCGAACAGTCCATACTTGAAGAAATCAATGGCAGTGGTGAAGCTGGTTGTGATTGCCGGCTGAATCAGATTGCCGACAGAGTCGCGTATTTCGGGTCGTATGCGCGCCTGCGTGGCGTTATTGTACTTGACGTACTGCAAACCGGCGCCCCACGACAACTTCCAGCTTCCGTAATAGGTATTATGATCGAATCGGAGTTTGTTTTCGATTTCCTGCGAGCGCAGCTTCAGGGTTCGTTTGGATTCATCCGATTGTTTGCCGTCGAAGTTATCCGTGAACTGATCCAGTTTGTTGTCGTACATATTACGGCTGAATGTCAGATTCCAGAATCCGTTTTCGACAAGGCGTTTCAGCGTAAAGCCCTGCGTATAGTTCCACTGGTTGATACCCGGATTGGAGCTGAGAACATACAGATTTTCGGGGGTGGCATCCTTGGGCGCTTCGAAGTAGAAATCATCAATAGCACCGAGTCCGATGGCGGAGAGTGTGGTTTTGGAGTTGATTTTATGAGTTATTTTGTACTGGAAATCCCAGTAGTTGGGGCGAATAGGGAGTCCGATAGCGCCGAACAGGAACTCGAGATAGGAGCGGCGCGCGGAGGCCAGGAAGGTGGTTTTGTTGCCTATAGGTCCTTCGGTGGTAAGAGCTACCTCCGTACCCGACACGCGGAAATTACCCTGTACCCGGTCGGGGTTGCCATCGCGCTGTTTGAACTGCAGCACCGCAGAGAGCGGATTGTCATACTTTGCACCGAAAGCGGAAGAGGTAAGCGTGGCGTCTTCGATAAACGATACATTGAGCATACCGGTGGGGCCGCCAGCAGCACCCTGCGTGGAGAAGTGGTTCAGTACCGGAATTTCTACCCCGTCGAGGTAATACACATTCTCGCTCGGACCGCCGCCGCGTATCAGCAGATCATTGCGGAAGCTGCCGCCGCCGGGAGTGCCTCCCACGCCCGGGAGCATACTCACCACCTTGGAGATGTCGAAATTGCCACCCGGGTTGCTTTTTATTTCCTCTGTTGAAAGATTTTTAATAGAAACAGGCGTTTCGACAGAGGCGATTTTTACACTTCTGTTTTCGGAAATGACCACTTCTCCCAGTTCGGAAGCAGCAGCCGGTTCCAGTTCAAAATTCAGGAAACTGGCGTTTCCGGAGGTGATAACCACATTATAGCGGGTCTGGGTAGTATAGCCAACATAAGACACCGTGATATTATAGCTCCCGGGCGTGATATTGGAGATTCTGAAATTGCCATCCACATCGGTAGCTGCACCGAGTTGAGCGCTTTCAATCTGGATGGTGGCGCCGATGAGCGGCTCCTGAGTGAGTTTATCTTTGGCGGAACCCGACAGCGTGCCGTTTTGAGCAGAAGCAATACCGAGTGTGAGGAAAAGCAGGAGAGTGGCGATAGTGCGCATGGATATTTTTTATGTACTGTGATGGCCTTCCGGGAAAGCAGATTTTAAAACATACTTTATTTGGGAATGTTCACAGGTTACAACACCGGCCGGAAGCGATCGGGCAGGGGGGATTCAAAACCTGATCTCGTTTGACGGGCAATTTATCGTATTCAGGTTGAGTGGACATTTGCCAGTCTTGACAAAAAGGCATAACTTTACTCCAAATCTTCGAAAATGAAATTTGTAGATGTAAAAAACGATATTGCTTTCCGAAAAATATTTGGAAACGAAAAGAAAAAGGTTATTTTGATTTCGTTTCTTAATGCAGTTTTGGGTTTGGAAGGCAAAGATCGCATAAGAGAAGTGACGCTGCTCAACCCTTTTCAACTTCCCCGGATTGCCGGAGAGAAGTCTTCCATCATTGATGTGAAGGCAACTGATGAGAAAGGCTCAACCTTTATCGTTGAAATGCAAGTCGCTGAACCGGCAGGATTCGACAAACGTGTGCTTTATTACACAAGTAAAGATTATGCCGGGCAAATCAGTATCGGCGAAGAATATCCCAAACTTAGACCTGTTTATTTTATTGGCGTTCTGGATTTCAAATACTTTTCGGGTAAGGACTACCTTTCTTCACATCTGATAGTTGAGGAAGAAACGGGTGAGTGTTTTTTTAAAGACCTGAAGTTTCGATTTATTGAACTGCCAAAATTCGACAAGAAAGTGGACGAGTTAAAAAATATCGTAGATAAATGGACTTTTTTCATAAAAAATGCTGACGAATTGGAGGTCATTCCGGATAATGTAGATGATGAAGGATTGAAAGAGGCGTATGAGGAGGCAGCACAGCACAATTGGACACGAGAAGAATATGATGCCTATATCTATTCGGGGATGAGGGAACAAGATGAAAAAGGACGTATGGAACTGGCAGAGCTGAGAGCTGAAGAAAGGAAACTAAACACTTTGATTTTAGCAATGAATTCCAAAGGGTTATCCCTCGGAATGATTGCTGAAATTACAGGGCTTGATGAAGTGAAAGTTCTGGAAATAATTCAAAATCAGTAAAATACCGGGAGTAAATCTTGTTCGGCAACTCCCAACCTGGATTACTCCGCCTGAAATGGAATTCGAGGAGAAAGACTCCGTATTCATGTCAGCTATGTCGCAAAAACTGTTTTATCGTCTTGTCGGACTGACCTTCAATCTGTGGGGGATTGTAAGTCCGAAATCTGCCGCTCACGGCGCATACCGGTTATTCGGAAGGCCTCCCAAGCCCAATCTCAGACCCAAAGAACTCCAATTCATTGATACAGCACG
>JBEGNB010000292.1:0-16489 GCA_041182785.1 Bacteroidota bacterium | reverse complement strand
TAAAAGCAGAAATTCGCGCCTCAATTTCGAAGACGAAATCTAACAAACTAATTTTCCGTAAAATGACAACTCTTCTCAAGAAGGTTTTTTTCCTGGCGGTGATGTTTTCCGCAGCCATTGCTTCTGCTCAGACGAAAGCGGATGGTATGACAGCGTTCCAGCTTGAAAAATGGGACAAGGCTATTGACATCTATTCTGCGGTTGTAAAAGCAGATCCGGCCGATCAGGATGCCAGACTGACTCTGGGTAACATGTATCTGGCCAAGGGCAACAAGGCCAAAGCCGGTGAGCAGTTTCAGGCGGCTTTTGATGCGAAGGCAGATGGCCCGCTGGCGTTCGTGGCACTTGCCCGTCTTGCCTTGCTGAAAGACGATATTCAGACTGCCGACGAAAATCTGAAAAGAGCAGCTACAAAGGGTAAAAAAGATGCCACTGTATTGCGTCAGCGCGGTGAGTCATATCTTTTTTATGTCGCACCCGGCAGTAAAAAAGCGAGTCTGACTCGTTGCGAGGAACTGCTGAAAGAAGCTGTTGAAATCAACTCGAAAGATTATGCCACCCTGATGGCACTGGCATACTGCTACAAGGAAATGCCTGATGGTGGTCGCTCAGCGCTCAATTATGAGTATGCCGAACTGGCAGAACCCAAAAATCCGCTGCCCAAACTGATGCTTGCCCTGGTTTACAAAGCCGCCAAAGTGCCGGAAAAGCCGCTTCAGTACTTTGATAAAGCTATTGCAGCGCAGGCCAACTTTACACCGGCTCTCCGGGGCAAGGCCGACTACCTGTACTTCGCACGCAAGTGGGAAGATGCCACCAAGGCATACAAGGAACTGGTAGAAAAGGGTGCCGAGGTGGTTGTTGAAGACGAGATGCAGCTGGCTAACTGTCTGTTCATCACCAAAGATTGTGTGGGTTGTGCCGAGTTGGTAGCCAAAATTCTGGCCAAGGATGGTTCCAAAAACTATCTGCGCCGCCTTCTCGCCTACTGCGACTACGAGAATGGCAACTATCAGCGCGGTATTCAGATACTCGACGAGTACTTCAAAATTGTTACGCCCGACAAGGTGCTGGTTTCCGACTACGAGTACCACGGTAACCTGCTCATCAAGGGCAAGGGTGACACGCTCCGTGCTATTGAAGACTACCGGACCGCTATCAAGATGGATACTACCGGTGGCCGGTGGCCGCTGAACAAAGATATTGGTGATCTTCTTTACACGCGCAAGGATCAGTGCGGAGCAGCCGAGGCTTACGGCCGTTATATTGACTCTCTGCCTTCAACAGACGCCAACTTCGCCACATATCTTTACAAACTGGGTCTTTCCCAGTACTACTGCAAGAGCGATTCGCTTCGCTTCGACAAATCGCTGGTAACCTTCAAGAAGATTACCGAGGTGAAGCCGACTGCCACCATTGGCTGGCTCTGGAGCGCCAAGGCTGCTGCCACCAAAGACCCTTCTCCGGAGGATATTGCTGCCAATCCGGAGCTCGCGAACGAGTATGGCAAGGCACATGACTACTACGAGAAATATGCCGAACTGGCTTCTGCTGACAAGGTGAAAAACAAAAAGGACCTGCTTACGGCCTACCAGTATCTGTCGTACTGCCATTTTGTGAAAAAAGAAGAGGCTATCTTCAATAATTATATTTCCAGGTGGCTGGAAATCGAAACCGATCCTGAGAAGCAGAAGCCTATTCTGGAAATGAAAGAGGCCTTCGGTAAGGAGGAGCCTCCGGTTGATCCGAATGCGCCCAAAGGAAAGAACTGATCCTGAAATATAGTCAGTTCCTCAGCCTGCCTGAACTTCTGTCAGGCAGGCTGATTTTTTATATGTGAGATTGCTGGGTACTTGCAGAGATCCGGCACAAAAAGAAATCCCCCTCATGAGTGATCATGAGGGGGATTTTCAATAGCTTTCCCGAACTGTTACAATGGAATAGTGCTGCTCGCACTGTCGCGCGGGTCAGAAAAACCCTGCATTGGACTCTCACTCTTGGTTTCCTTGCCGCCCTCTACTCTGTTCATCTCAGACTTGCTGAGAACAGTCGAGTTCGACTCAATCTCGCCAAGTGAACGCTTGTCCTTCCCGGTAGCGTGCTCAGGCTGCTGGCCTTTGTTTTTGTTGGAGAATAATCCCATAGCGACCTTATGTTTTGGAACGTTACGAAAAGGTTTTACCCATGCCGCAGCACAAAGGTAAGCGCTTTTTGCAAATTTGCAAGGGAGCGGACGTTTTTTTTAGGGAACGGCGGATATTGCCGTGTAAATTTTTTTACACTCCCGCAATGTAACATATTTACATATTTCTCCGGTATTGTCCGCCTACGTTAAACAGCGTGCCGGTTATCTCTCCAAGCGAGCAGTATTTGACGGTCTCCATGAGTTCACCAAAGATGTTGCCATTCTGAACAGCAGTATGACTGAGCCTTTGCAACGCATGTTTTGCTTTTTCGGCATTGGCATTGTGCAGGTTCTCCAGCGTCTCAATTTGTGCCAGCTTTTCCCATTCTTCTGCGCGGATTACTTCGCGGGGCAGGATAGTGGGTGACCCTTCTTTTGAAAGGAAGGTATTGACACCGATGATTGGCAGTTCGCCCGTGTGTTTGAGGGTTTCGTAGTAAAGGCTTTCCTCCTGGATTTTACCGCGCTGGTACATGGTCTCCATGGCACCGAGCACGCCCCCCCGTTCGGTGATCCGGTCGAACTCGGAGAGTACTGCTTCCTCCACCAGGTCGGTCAGTTCTTCGATGATGAATGAACCCTGTATCGGATTTTCATTTTTGGCCAGTCCGAGTTCCTTGTTGATAACAAGCTGTATAGCCATTGCCCGGCGCACCGATTCTTCTGTGGGTGTTGTTATAGCTTCATCATAGGCATTGGTGTGCAGCGAGTTACAGTTATCGTAGATCGCATACAGCGCCTGCAGGGTGGTACGTATATCGTTGAAAGCGATTTCCTGGGCGTGCAGGCTTCGTCCGCTGGTCTGGATATGGTATTTGAGCATCTGGCTGCGCTCGTTAGCACCGTACAGGTGCTTCATGGCCTTTGCCCAGATTCTTCTTGCCACCCTGCCTATCACAGCATATTCCGGATCGGTTCCGTTGCTGAAGAAGAACGACAGGTTGGGAGCGAAATCATCCACGTTCATACCCCTGGAGCGGTAGTATTCAACGAATGTAAACCCGTTTGACAGGGTGAATGCCAGCTGAGTGATCGGGTTGGCACCTGCCTCCGCGATATGGTACCCTGAAATGGAAACTGAATAGAAGTTCCGAACCTTGTGATCAATGAAATACTGCTGTACGTCACCCATGACGCGCAGCGAGAATTCTGTGGAAAAAATACAGGTATTCTGCGCCTGATCCTCCTTGAGTATATCTGCCTGTACAGTACCCCTGACGGATGACAGGGCGTAGGCTTTTATTTTCTGATAAACATCGGCAGGCAGCACTTCGTCGCCGGTGATACCCAGCAGCAGCAGCCCCAGGCCGTTGTTCCCCTCCGGCAGTGAGTTGTCAGCGCTGTTTTCACTGGCTCTGTATTTAGGCCGCGGGAGACCGCGGTCGTCGTATTTTTCTTTGAGCCGGGCTTCCACCAGATGTTCGAGGCCATTTTCGCGGATGTATTTTTCACATTGCTGGTCAATGGCCGCATTCATAAAGAAGGCCGCTATGGTAGCCGCCGGACCGTTGATCGTCATGGAGACTGATGTTTTCGGGTCGCACAGATCAAATCCGGAGTACAGCTTTTTGGCATCATCCAGGCAGCAGACGCTCACGCCGGAGTTGCCAATTTTTCCGTAAATATCCGGACGGTGGTCCGGGTCTTCACCATATAGCGTAACGGAGTCAAATGCTGTTGACAGGCGTGCGGCCGGCATACCCAGGGAAACATAGTGAAAGCGGCGGTTGGTACGCTCGGGACCGCCCTCGCCTGCGAACATGCGCGTGGGATCCTCTCCTTCGCGTTTGAAGGGGAAGACACCCGCCGTGTATGGGAACTCGCCGGGTACATTTTCCTGACGGGACCAGCGGAGAATTTCTCCCCAGTCCTGAAACCTTGGCAGTGCCACTTTGGGGACGCGCGATTTGCTGAGGCTTTCCGTGTATGTCTGAACGCGGATATCTTTTCCGCGCACCTGATATATATACTCGTCAGCGTAATATCTGTCTCGCTTCTGTTCCCAGTTTCTGATCAAGTCGTAGTGGTGCGGGTCCAGATCCTTGAGCAGCGACTGATATGCCTCCGACAGCGCCTTTACCGCCGGATTGGGGTGCCCGGAGCCTGCCGTCGGGTTGTCGAGGAGGCGCGGCCCGCCCAGGTGCAGTACCGACTGATGCAGGGCGAACAGATTTCTGGCAATTTCAGCCTGTTTTCCGGCTCTTTCGTCGTACTTTCTGTTGGTTTCAGAAATTTCGGAGAGGTATCGGGTTCTGTTGGGCGGTATGATGTAGATTTTTTCGGATTCACCGGAGGCAACATCCGAATCGGGCAGCTTCAGGGATCCGTCACTTTTTTCCGAGAGCAGACTCATCACATGGCGGTAAAGCTGGTTGACACCGGGATCGTTAAACTGGGAAGCTATACATCCGAAAACCGGCATGTTTTCGGTGGGTATATCCCACAGATTCCTGTTTCGCTGAACCTGTTTACGCACATCGCGGAGGGCATCGAGGGCACCTCGCTTGTCAAATTTATTGATGGCGATGACATCGGCGAAGTCGAGCATATCAATTTTCTCGAGCTGCGTGGCTGCGCCGAATTCGGGCGTCATAATGTACAGTGACACGTCGCTGTGATCCACTATTTCGGTGTCACTCTGTCCGATACCGCTGGTTTCAAGGATAATCAGGTCGTAATGGGTGGCTTTGAGGATATCAACGGCCGAGTGTACGTATCTGGAAAGCGCGAGATTGCTCTGTCGGGTGGCGAGCGAGCGCATATACACGCGCGGGTTGTTGATGGCGTTCATCCGGATACGGTCGCCGAGCAAGGCGCCTCCCGTTTTTCGCTTGGAGGGATCTACCGATATAATACCGATATTTTTATCCGGGAAATCGCGCAGGAACCGGCGCACCAGTTCGTCCACCATAGACGATTTGCCTGCACCACCGGTACCTGTTATGCCGAGTACGGGGGGATTCTTTCTGTTTCCGGCGAGTTTTTCAAGTCCGGTGGCTATTTCCGAGCTAAACAGCTCCGGATTGTTTTCTGCTACCGATATAAGTCTGGCTACAGCGCCGGCATTTTCTGTCAGATTGAAGTCGCCCAGGTGTTTGAGCTCGCCATTAACGGAAGTCCCCACGGCGAAGTCGCATTTTTGGAGAACGTCGTTAATCATGCCCTGCAGGCCCATGGCACGCCCGTCGTCGGGGTGGTAAATACGGGTGATACCGTATTCGTGCAGTTCCCGGATTTCTTCGGGGAGAATGGTGCCGCCGCCGCCACCGAATATTTTGATATGACTTGCGCCGCGTTCTTTCAGCAGATCATGCATGTACTTGAAGAACTCGATATGGCCGCCCTGATAGCTGGTGATGGCGATACCCTGTACATCTTCCTGGATGGCACAGTCCACAATTTCCTGTACGGAGCGGTTGTGGCCGAGGTGAATGATTTCGGCGCCACTGCTTTGCATGATGCGGCGCATGATATTAATAGCGGCATCGTGACCGTCGAAGAGTGAGGCGGCGGTTACGATGCGGATTTTGTGGTGTGGTGCGTATGGTGCGGGCTGTTGCATGATAGTTCAAGGTAGTTTTTGCCGGGTGCCGTCTCTGGTATCATTGTGGTGCAGGATATCCAAAGGGGCAGTATAAACACAGTTGAGGGTAGTTTTGTTTCTACTTCACCCCTCTGTTTTCCAACAGTTTCGGGTCGAGTTCCAGTGCTTTTTTGCGGAGTTCCTGCCCTTTGGCATCATTTCCGATCGCTGAGTAGGCCTGTCCGAGGTCAAATATATAGGACGGACTGTCGGGTGCCAGTTCAACGGCTTTCAAAAACCATTTCAGAGCGTCTTCCCGGTTACCTTTGAAACCATTAGCTACACCCAGCAGTCGGGCCGTTTCCGGATCCTGCTGGTTATATTGCCATGATTCATTCAGGTACTCCAGTGCCTTGGTCAGATCTCTTTTCTGTTCGCCCTGATACTTTCCGCCCTCGCGCAGCGACATAGCCAGGTATGTTTTCAGTTTGGCATCATCGGCGGCGAAGCGGAGTGCCATTTTATAGTCGGAAATAGCGCTTTCGTAGTTTTTCAACACATAATTACAGCCTGCTCTGCTGATATAGGCATCCTTGTAGTTGGGATAGATATTCACGGCGCGATCGAGGTGAACCAGTGCCTTCTTGCAGAGTTCCTTCTGAATTTCAGGGTCTTTTTCCTGGGTGGCCTTGTCGAAGAGGATACCGCCACAGGCATTTTGCAGTTTGGCACTCTTCTGGGATGTTTCTGCATCGCTGAAAAACAGGGTTTCATTGCTGGCCCAGACCGGATTGCGGGTAACGGTCTTCAGCGAGAAGAAGGCAATGACGATGCCGAGTATCGTGTAAACGGCCACACTGCTTTTCCTGTAAGAACGCGATAGCAGCAACGCAGCCGTCAGGCAGAAGCCTGCGCTGGGCATAAAGACGAATCGTTCGCCCATGTTGGTACCAATCGGGAATACGAAATTTGATACAATACTCAGTGGCAGCAGGTAGGCCCAGATACCGAATGCCATCGGCTCGCGCCTGCGCGTACCGCGGATGGCATACCAGAGCAGTCCGGCATGAAAAAGCAGGCCCAGGATAGCCACGGGATTGCTGAAGGTGATGAGGCCTATCTGGCGGGGATAGTAATCATGTGTGAGAACAGCCGGTACAAACAGCAACTGTATGTAGCGCCACAGCGTGTAGAAAATCGTGGCGAGCTTCTCGCCCGGAGAGAATGGTACCCACTGAGTACCCTCAATTTTCAGGAACGGATTGTTCATCAGTTCCATGGGAGCACCGCCAAAACGCCAGTGAAGGATGGTTCCCCTGACAATGAAAAATGCGATGAATGCCGCGATGACCGGGATAGATGCCTTCAGGGCGGATGGCTTGCCGTCTTTGCCGGGTTCCCTGAAGAACCAGAGGGCCAGTGGTACTATTACTACGAAAGCTGCTGCATTTTCCTTGGACAGGCAGGTCAGAAAAAAGACGACTCCTGCCAGTATGCTCCATTTGCTCTCCCCGGAGTCGAATGCCTTCAGAATAAGGTACAGGGTACCCAGACTGCCAAGCAGGGTTACAATTTCATCGCATCCCTTGATGTTGGCTACTACTTCCGTGTGAATGGGGTGCGCAGCAAACAGCAGTGCAGTCAGCCACGCGAGCAGCGCTGACTGACTGTTTTCTTTTCCGAGCAAGAGCAGGAGTGTGCGGTACAGCAGCATACAGGTAACAGCAAACAGCAGGACTGTGAGCAGGTGGAAGACAAAAGGGGAGGCTCCTGCCACCTGATAAATCAGAGCGAAGATAACCAGCGTCATCGGACGGTAGCGACCGCCGGAAACAAGTGCTTCTTTGCCTTCTACCTTGAAAAAGCCGAAAAAGGTGTCCTTCGAAAGGATTCCTCCGATACCTTTTACCCCCTGCTGGGTGTACATATTGTCGGTAATTACGATGGCATCATCCAGTACAAATCCGTGCGTGAGCGTATTGGCATACAGCAGGGTAGCGAATACAAAGATAAGCAGGCTCTGGAGTCGCACGTTTTTGATAAAATCAGGTACCTGGAATGTTGAATCAACAACCGGTGTAGCCGATACGGTGCGGGACTGTTTGTTAGCTTGTTTTTTCGACATGGCGTACGTGCAATGAAATTCGTCCGCGAAAGAACGAATTTTTTGATAAACGGGCTGAAAATTAATCCATAACGGCTCAAAATACCTGAAATCCACCCTCACTTGGATTACCTTTGTGCCAACAAAAACAATACACTGATACCATGAACGTCCTGACCAGCCCTTCACCCACCGATACTTTCCCCATTAACGGTACCGACCACCTCGAACTCTATGTGGGCAATGCCAAACAAAGTGCCATGTACTATATGGCTGCGCTTGGCTTCGAACTTGTTGCCTACTGCGGCCCCGAAACCGGCGTTTACGACCGGGTGAGTTATGTGTTGCAGCAAAACAAGGTGCGCATCGTTCTCACGGCATCGCTGCAGCCGGATACCGAAATCGCCCGTCACGTGTCGCTGCACGGCGATGGTGTCAAGGTGCTCGCCCTGTGGGTGGATAATGCTGAACAGGCTTACCGAATCGCTGTGGAACGCGGTGCCGAGTCTGCCTTTGAACCTGTTAAACAAAAGGACGAACATGGCGAAGTGACGCTGGCCGCCATCAAAACGTACGGCGATACGATCCATACATTTGTTGAAAGAAACAATTACAGCGGCCCCTTCCTGCCAGGCTTCAAAGCTCAGAGCAGTGCATACCCGTCCAGACCGGTCGGTCTGAAGTATGTGGATCACTGTGTTGGAAACGTAGAGCTCGGTGCCATGAACAAGTGGGTGAAGTTCTATCAGGATGTGATGGGCTTCAAACTGCTGATCACATTCGACGACAAAGATATCTCCACCGAATACACCGCGCTGATGTCGAAAGTGGTGAGCAACGGGAACGGTTATATCAAGTTTCCGATCAACGAGCCTGCCAAGGGGAAAAAGCGCAGCCAGATTGACGAATACCTCGACTTTTACAAGGGGGCCGGGGTACAGCATATTGCCGTGGCTACCGATGATATTATCGCAACCGTAGGCCAGATGCGCGAAAATGGCGTGGATTTCCTCCGCGTACCGGATACTTACTACGAAGATGTGCCTACCCGCGTCGGTGAAATCAACGAAAATCTGGAGGAGATCAAGCGACTGAATATTCTGGTTGACCGCGATGAGGACGGTTACCTGCTTCAGATATTTACCAAGCCTATCCAGGATCGCCCCACTGTCTTTTTTGAAATTATTCAGCGCAACGGCGCCACCTCTTTCGGGAAAGGCAACTTCAAGGCTCTTTTTGAAGCAATTGAAAGAGAACAAGAGCTCCGCGGTACTTTATAATCAGAACCGCAGTCATCATGAATAAACTGTTTTTCGTCGCGTTGCTTTGCTGTATGGCCTGCAACCGGCACATACAACACTCCGCCATGGCCAATTTTACCATCCCGTTTGAACACGACAATAACCGGACACTCACCTACGATGAAACCATCGAATGCTACGAAAAGCTGGCAGCCGCCTATCCGCGGCAGTTCAGGCTGAGTACTGTGGGCAGTACCGACAGCGGCCGGCCGCTGCATGTAGCCGTCATTTCGGGCGACGGGGAGTTCGACCCCGGGGCAATCAGACGCTCCGGCAGGCGAATCATGATGATCAATAACGGCATACACCCCGGCGAACCGGAAGGTATTGATGCCACCGTGATGCTTTTCCGTGATTATCTCGCCAAACCGGAGCTGTTCAAACCTGTTCTGGATAAAATCGTGATTGTTGCCATTCCGGTGTATAATGTGGACGGATGTCTGAACCGCGGCTCATTCAGCCGCGCCAATCAGGACGGTCCGGAGGCTTACGGATTCCGGGGGAACGCGCGCAACTACGACCTGAACCGGGATTTTGTCAAGTGTGATTCCCGTAATGCCCGTACCTTCAATCAGATATTCAGCACCTGGAATCCGGATATCTTTGTAGATAATCATACCAGTAATGGAGCTGATTATCAGTATGTTATGACGCTGATTGCTACGCAGCACAACAAGCTGGAAGCTCCCCTCGGCGATTTCCTGCAGGAAACAATGCTGCCCGAGTTGTACGGTAATATGGCAAAGAAGGGCTGGGATATGATTCCCTATGTGGATACGCCCGGAGAAACGCCCGACTCGGGTATTGTGGGCTTCTGCGACCACGGGCGCTATTCAACCGGTTATGCAGCCATGTGGAATACCATAGGGTTTATGCCCGAAACGCACATGCTGAAGCCTTTCAAAGACCGTTTGTGGAGCACTTATGCCTTTATGGAGGTGGTCATGCAGTTTACAGCGAACCACGCCGACGAGATTGGTCGCGCACGTGCAGCTGCGTTCGCACGCACGCGCGAGAAACAGACCTTCGCACTCGATTATGCCATGGATCAGAAGCGGTTTGATATGATCGAGTTTAAAGGCTACGCCGCCAAATACAAACCTTCGGAAGTCAGCGGACTGCCCCGGCTGTGGTACGACAGAACGGAGCCTTATGTCAAGCAGATACCTTATTACAATCATTTTGAACCCGCTGTTACCGTAGAAAAGCCTGTAGCCTATATTATCCCGCAGGCCTGGGAACATGTCATCGAGCGCCTGAAAATAAATGGTGTGGTCATGGAGGTGCTCGACAAACCACTGGAAATAGAAACCGAGACGTACTATATAGGTGATTTCAAGACCAGAAACGGCTGGGAGGGTCACTATTATCACAGCGGAGTGAAACTCGACAAGCGCAATATGAGGCGCCGGTTCGATGCCGGCGATGTGATTGTTCGTATAAATCAGGATGCCAACCGCTACATTGTGGAAACCCTGGAACCCAACGCACCCGACTCCTGGTTTGCCTGGAATTTCTTTGAGCCGGTGCTCATGCAGAAGGAATATTTCTCTGCTTATGTGTTCGAAGATCTGGCTGCCAGATTTCTGGACGAAAATCCGGCAGTCAGGGAAGAACTCAATGCCAAAAGGAAGGCTGATCCAGAGTTTGCCGAGAGCGCGTCAAAGCAGCTCGACTGGGTATATCGCCAATCACCCTGGTATGAACAGACGCACCGGATGTACCCGGTGGCGCGAATCATGAGCGGCTTGTGAGGTGAATGACCGCATGACCGGCCTTTGTTACCGGTCATGCGGTCGGTTGTTCTACTGGAACTTGTAGATGGTTGTACTTTTCAGGGTTTCGCCCGGATTGAGTACTGTGGCAGGGAATTCCGGTTTGTTGGGTGAATCGGGGTAGTGCTCTGTTTCAAGGCACAAACCTGTGCGGTGTGCATAGGGGATTCCTCCTTTACCGATTACCGTCCCATCCAGAAAGTTGCCGCTGTAGAATTGTATGGCGGGTTCTGTGGTGTACACTTCCATCTTCCTGCCGCTGACCGGCTCCGACAGTGCCGCTGCCAGTTTCAGTCCGTTCTCTCCGTTTTTAAGGATCCAGCAGTGGTCATACCCTCCTCCGGCGGCTATCTGTGCATCGGTTTTTTCGTTGATCCGGGCTCCAATCGCAACAGGTTTACTGAAATCGAATACTGTGCCTGCCACCGGCCTCAGCTCTCCGGTGGGAATCAGCGTGCTGTCAACCGGCAGAAACCGGTCGGCATTCAGCATCAGCTCATGGTCCAGAATATCTCCTTTCCCTGCTCCGGCCAGATTGAAATAAGCGTGGTTGGTCAGGTTGCAAACCGTCTTTTTATCGGTAGTGGCGGTGTAGTCTATCCGCAGGGAGTTATCCTTTTGAAGTGTATAAACCACTTCAACCTGCAGATTGCCGGGGTATCCCTCTTCTCCGTCGCGACTGGTATAGGCGAGTTTCAGGGAAGGCTCGCTTCCTGCCGTAGGGGTGGCCGTCCACAATACCTTGTCGAAGCCCCTGAGGCCTCCGTGCAGGTGATTGCCGATATTATTTGTTGCCAGGGAGTATTCTGTACTGTCCAGCGAAAACTTCCCTTTGGCAATGCGGTTTCCATAGCGTCCGATAATGGCTCCGAAGTAGGGTGTTCCCTTCAGATAACCCGACAGTGAATCGCACCCGAGTGTAATATCTTCATAATTCCCGTTTTTGTCGGGAGCCGTCCAGGAAACGATTATTCCACCGAAATTGGTGATTCTCACCGTCATGCCCTTTTCATTGCGGAGGGTGTAGAGGTCGGCTGTTTGTCCGTCGGGCAGCGTGCCGAAGGCAGATTTTTCTATACCTGCTTTGGAACCGGAGGTACAGGAAATACTCATCAGCGTGCCAGCGAGGGCTACCATGGCCAGAAAACTTGAAATATTCTTCATAATCAATCAATTAATAAACTTCCCATTCGTGAACACCCCCCGAAACGCCTTCTTTGAATATCATTTCGAGTCGCAGGGCGGTTGTTTTCACCGGCTCAAACTGTACTTCCGTCCAGCCATCTTTGGTGGTGGAGTAGCCTGCCGGTACGTAAACAGGCCTCCAGACACCATTTTCCAGGTATTTGATTTCCCATTTTGCTGGTACACTGCAACCGCCACCTGTCGCTTCGTCGTCGAAGAAATAAATCCGGGCAGTGCCGACCTGCTCTTCTCCGGGGAAACTATACTGAATCCACTCGGCAGATCCGAATTCGGGCCACCAGTGAATAAATGAGCTTTCGTGATCGGCGCTGTTTTTGACCGGCATCTGGTCGGTAACCAGCACCGGATCACCCTTGCACCCTTCCGATGCTTCCACTTTCGAGCGGGATGCCAGCGTAGGTTGTGCGAGGGCGCGTGCGTGCCTGAGTTCTTCCGGGATCCAAACGGTCATATTATCGGGGCCCCGGTTGTTCCACATAAAATAGGGAATAGCCTTGAGAGCTAACGGCTGAAGATCAGCCTTTTCGGGTGATATTTTTTTACTGACGAGGAAGCCTCGGAACTGCATGGTTTGTATGCCGCCGAAAAGCGCGGGATCGAAAACGGGTCTGATAACGGCGGTGTCCGGGACAAACAGGTTCAGTACGCGGTCGTCGGACTGGTCTTTGCCTTCCAGACAGTAAATCATTGGTCCGAACCGCACGGCGAATCGGCCCTGATCAGCCTCCACCCTGGAGTTGGCCAGTACCCGTTTCGGGCGCATGGGCATATCAGCTTCCAGCACATCCCCCGGCATCCACTTCCTGTTGAAAACCGCAAATCCCTTTTCAAAGGATGGAATAATGAGACTGCCATTCAGTCTGAAGACCACCGGCGACTCCGATTCTTCGCGGAAGTGGTATAAATCGAGCGGCACCACATCGCCTTTCGCCCATCCGGGTATGCGCACGCGCAGGGTGAACGTATTGGGCATGGCAGGCTCGATACGGATCTTCACCAGTCCGCTCCACGGGAAGTTTGATTCCTGCCGGATTTTCACATTTACCTGCTGACCTTTCGAGTTGATATTCTGTATTTCCGTGCTGCTGTTTCCGAACTGATTGATATACAGATCATTGCCTGATCTTGCGTAGAACAGTGACGGCATGGAGGTAAAGAATCGGGTCAGGTTGGGCGGACAACAGGCGCAGGAGAACCAGTCGGTGCGCTCCGTATTTTTTCTGCTTTCGAGCGGGTTGGGGTAGAAGTAATGGTCGCCGGAAAGCGACAGTCCGGCATTGAGTGCATTGTACAGCGTGAGTTCCACCACATCGAGGTAGCGGCTGTCGCCTGTAAGCTGGAACATACGCTGCGACCACAGAACGAATGCGATGGAGGAGCAGGTTTCGTTGTAGGCGGTATAGTTGGGCAGGTCGAATGAGCCGCCGAAGCCCTCATTGCTACCTGTGGCACCCACTCCGCCGGTGAGATACATCTGACTGCCTACGATATCTTCCCAGACGGCACGCATGGCTTCATCATACTCGTGCGTGCCCGTGTAAGCGGCCAGGTCGGCGGTAGCCATGAACATATAGCAGAGCCTGACGGCGTGTCCTGCGGCAGTCCGCTGATCCTTAACCGGTTTGTGGTTTTGTGCGTATTCATCGCCGTAGCCCCTGGCGTCAATGAAAAATCTGGCCAGATCGAGCCAGCGCTTGTCGCCGGTGTTGCGGTACAGGCGGATCAGGCCGATTTCAATTTCCTGGTGGCCCGGGGCCACGCGCAGTTTACCGGGACCAAAGTCTTTGGCCAGGAGTTCGGCATTTTTCAGGGCTACATCAAGCAGGGTTCTCTTTCCGGTGGCTTCAAAGTAGGCGACAGCGGCCTCGTACAGATGGCCTGCACAGTACAGTTCGTGACTGTGTTTGTCTTCATTTTGCCAGCGTGGGCCCTTCAGCCAGTCGAGATACGCCCCCTCGACCACCGGTTTTTCGGTGGAGCCCGATTTTCGGACCCTCTCCGAGATAGTGCGCCATGTATAAATATAGCCATCGGGCTCCTGAGCTGCCTTTGTTTTTTCTATCAGGGCATCCGTCTGAGCTTCCAGTGCGGCATCTCGTTTGATACGCAGGGCATTGGCTGCGCCCTCTATGCTCTTGTAAACATCGGAGTCGTCGAAAGGAAAGCGCGTGCAGACATGGCCGGGTACAGCTCCTGATGCCACGTCAAAGTTTTTGATACGGAGCGTTTCCTCGTTTTTTTGGTAAGTAGCCGGAACAGTGACCGAGCAGACCGTTTCAATTCTGGGTTTCCAGAATTTGTCTTCCATTTTTACCTGGTTGAAAGAAATGGGCTGAATCGGGTATTGCTGGGCAAAGAGTGCTGTGAGAGAAGAAAAAAGCAGTAGTGTGAGTGAATATTTCATGGGTAGCGTGTTGACAGACAAAAAAACGGGCTGTACACCTGATTTTGTGTACAGCCCGTTGAGGTTTATGGAAGAACGGACTGACTTACTTCCGGTTACGCATATAGAACCAGAGGGCTCCAAATGCTATTACAAGAATAGCGGGAAATGATATTAAGTTGCCCAATGCAGCTTGGCCAGCAGCCAAGTCTATCGCACCTCCCTGAAGACCACTTGCTGCGGCTTTTGCTTTTTCAGAATCAAGCCAGCCTCCAACTATTGGTTGGGCTATAGCTGTAGCGAACATACCGGCCCCTCCCATTAGAGACATACCAAGGGCTCCTGATCTAGGAATGTTTTCACCAACAAAACCAAGCATGGTGGGCCAGAAGTAACACACCCCAATAGCAAAAACAACTGCGGCAACATAAGTTAAACCTCCAGTACTGATACTCAGAAGGTATATTCCAACAGTCGCGATGATGGCAGATGCCCATAGTACTCCTGTTGGATTCAGTTTATGAATAATTGGGCCAGCAAAATAGCGGCCTATTGCCATCAAGCCAGTAGTGAGTGCAAGAAGCAGCATGGGGTGAGCACCAGTTTGGTTCAAAAGTGGCTCTACCCACTGCTGGGTTGTCAATTCAGTGTTGGCCGTTAAAACCATACAGAAAATCATGAAAAGGTACAGGGGCGAAAAAATACCCTTGATATTGTCAGAAACAGTTGCCTGTCCTGAAGATTCCCGATCTGGGAATGATTGCCCCCAAAAGAGATAAGCATAGACGGCTGTAGGTATCAACATTACTGCAATCTGATATTGCCATGGTAAGCCCCCCATGAAGTTTGATATCAAAGCACCTATGAAAATTCCACCCGGGAACCAGACATGGAATTTATTTAGCATAGTTGTCTGATTGTTTTTGAACATATTAGAAATCATAGGATTGCATGCAGCCTCAACAGTGCCATTCCCGAAACCAATGAAGAAGTTGGAGAGCAAAAGCGTCCAAAAATCTCCTGCAAATATTGTCATTAGGATTCCAATTATATGGGTACCTAGTGCAAGTTGCATCATTTTTTTTGGGCCAAAAGCGTTGTAAAGCCATCCACCAACCATAGTTGCAATTGGGAAACCCAAGATTGCCATTTGGTTTATGTACCCAAGCTGGGTATCTGACAAACTAAATTCTCGAGAAAGCTTGTTCAGAATTCCCGCCCTGATAGCAAAGGCGAAAGCGGTGGTGACCAGTGCGAAGCAGCTGGCGACAAAGAGGCGATTGGCATTGACGCCATTGGCAGAGGGGTTGTCCAAAGTGTTGTTGTTCGTCATAGGATGAAGGATAGTAATGGTTTCAGACGTTCTTCGTTTTGGAAAAAACGACGGCCAAATGTATAAACACCGAAATTATTTTCCGAAAAATAATTTGTCAACAAATTACTGCACCTTCCTGATTGATACCGGACAGATAGACATCGGCCTCTATTTTCTGTTTTTCAAAGACTTTTTTCATGGAAACGCCAGCATTTTCTGCGACGAGGCTGTTCGGGCAAAGGGCGAAAATGGCGGGTCCGGTACCGGAAATACTGCAACCCAGTGCGCCTGCATCCAGTGCTGCGGCCTTCACATCATAGAATCCGGGGATGAAGGCTGCCCGTTGCGGTTCAATAATCACGTCGTTCAGGCTGCGTCCGATGAGTGCGATATCGGCGTTGTAGAGCCCGATGATGAAACCGGCCAGATTGGCGTTTTGCTGAATATGGCTGGCGAGTGGGACTTCCTGACTGAGGCGGGTGCGCATTTCCCGGGTCAGCAGTTCGAGGTGAGGGCGTACAACAGCCATGAACAGTCCTTTGGGTACGTGCAGGCGGTGCACATCGAAGGTTTCATTGTCGCGGGCGATCATGATACCGCCCAGCAGCGACGGAGCCACATTGTCCAGTTGTATTCCCCCCGAAACCAGGCGCTCGCCAGCGGCGGCAAAGGGGAGGAGCTCCCGTTTACTCATCCC